>CANGHX010000082.1 GCA_947453715.1 Flavobacteriales bacterium
ACCTGATCCATTCTGATAAATCCAATACTGTAAACCTGTTCCAGTTTTAACTGTTTTCCAATCCTTGTGTTGAGCTAAAAATAATTTTATATCCAATTCTTCTTCAATCGCTAATTCTTTACCAAAATCAGATGACTTTTCTTTAGACCATTGAATATTTTTCGGCTTTTCTGTTTCAGTCGATCCACAAGCAACCAACGCGCAAAAAATAGGAATATAAAGGTATTTCATGAATTTTTAATTATTTGGATGTAAAGTTATAGCTAACATTCGTTGAGTTATTGATTTTAATGTAAATCTTTCAACATTGAACTTTTCATTTAATTTTAAAACTATTAACTATTGACTAATGACTAATACCTATTAACTTTGTAAATAATACAAAATGGAAAAATCGTTACAAAAATTACTTATTATAGGCTCTGTATGGCCTGAACCAAACTCATCGGCTGCTGGCTGGAGAATGATGGAATTAATTGATTTTTTCAAAACTGAAAATTACGAAATTACTTTTGCAAGTTCAGCTGCAGATAGTCTTTATTCGTTTCCTATTGAAGAACATGGAATTAATAAAATAACGATTGAAATAAACAATGATAATTTCAACGATTTTATAACGGAATTAAATCCTTCAATTGTACTTTTTGATCGTTTTATGACAGAAGAGCAATTTGGCTGGAGGGTTATTGAACATTGTCCAAATGCATTACGAATTTTAGATACTGAGGATTTACATTGCTTGAGATTAGCTCGTCAAAACTGTTATAAAGAAAAGAAAGATTTTCAACCTTCCGATTTAAATTCAGATACTGCCAAAAGAGAAATCGCCAGTATTTACCGCTGTGATTTGACGTTAATTATTTCTGAATATGAAATGGAGTTATTAAAAAATCATTTCAAAGTTGACTCTTCTTTATTATTGTATCTTCCTTTCATGCTTCCAAAGCTAACGGAATCAGAAACCCTAAATTGGAAAACATTTGAAGAACGAAAACATATCGTATTTATTGGAAACTTTTACCATGAACCGAATTGGAATTCTGTTTTATTTCTAAAAGAAGAAATCTGGCCACTTTTATCTAAAAAATTACCACAAACTGAACTTCATATCTACGGTGCTTATCCTTCTCAAAAAGTAACGAATTTACACAATCCAAAAGATCGTTTTTTTTGTTTTGGGAGAGCAGAAAGTGCTAAAGAAGTAATTTCAAATGCCAAATTATTACTAGCCCCAATTCGTTTTGGAGCTGGACTCAAAGGGAAACTTGCTGAAGCGATGATGTTTGGAACACCTTCCGTGACAACTTCAATTGGAGCTGAAGGTATGAA
Source organism: Flavobacteriales bacterium (assembly GCA_947453715.1). Classification (GTDB taxonomy): domain Bacteria; phylum Bacteroidota; class Bacteroidia; order Flavobacteriales_D; family Crocinitomicaceae; genus CAIUKX01. Next base: position 1,330 of record CANGHX010000082.1, read on the forward strand.
CGGAGATTTTAAATGGAATGGTGAAATTCAAAATGATGTTAAATTGATTGTCGATTCTGTGACAAACTTAATAACGAATAAAGAAAAATGGTTAGAAGCTCAAAAAAATGGAATTGAAATAATCAATAATCGATTTGATAAAGAGCATTTCAGAAAGGTTCTTAAAAATGAAATCTTAAAGCTAAAAGAAGATTTAGAATCACATCGTCAAGCAAATTTCACAGGACAACTATTAATTCACCATAGCCTATCAAGTACAAAATATCTGTCTAAGTGGATTATGGAGAAGAATAAGAAGATTGGTTGAAAGTTAGAGTAAATTCCTCCCTTGAGGGAGGACAAAGGAGGGTGACAACGAAAATCTTATTTAGAAAATATTTCATTTTATTTGAAACTCACGAAATCACCTCCCTTAATCCCTTACAAATTAAAATCGATACTTGTTCTCAAAGAGGGAAATCGAATAAACGTCCTCCTTTGAAGGAGGGTCGAGGAGGATGACAACCGTGAACTAAATTCTGTATCTATTAGATTCTAAAGAAAGATCCACGAAATCACCTCCCTTAATCCCTCCTCAAGGAGGGAAATATAAAAAACCTATTTTGCTTCAATCCATTCAATAATCTCTTTATCGTCTGGTTCTGTAGTTGGAGCTATTACTTTCACTAAATAACCGTTTTCATCAATTAAGTATTTTTGAAAATTCCATTTCACAGAATTATCCTCTAAACCATTCAAATTCTTTTGAGTTAAGAATTTATAAATTTCACATTTATCATCACCTTTCACTTCCACTTTGTCCATCATTGGAAAACTTACACCATAATTTTTCTGACAAAATTCGGCGATTTCTTCGTTTGTTCCAGGTTCTTGATGCATAAAATCGTTTGAAGGGAAACCGATAATCACAAAGTTTTGATCTTTGTATTTTTCATAAATCGCTTCCAATTGTTTGTACTGAGGTGTTAACCCACATTTTGAAGCAGTATTTACAATCATCACTTTCTTACCTTTTAAAGAAGAAAAATCAAATTCTTTTCCTGATAAATCCTTCACCTTATATTGATGCACTGATTGTTTCACAATTGGATTTTCATCTACAACTGTTTTTTCTCCTTCTTTATTCATACACGTTCCTGCTAATAAAACTGTTAATAGTAATAATTTCATAATCGAATCTATTTATATTTTGTTCAAAGATAATTTATTTTCATTAAACAAAATTACCGTTCATCAAATTTAACATTGTATTAATTAGGACTAAAAAGATTAAATTCAACAAATTCGGAACATTTTTTGTGTTTTTACGAATACAATAAACAGAATGCTAAAAACACTAAACATATTTTTCGTCTTTATAAGCTTATTAAGTTATGCTCAAGCAGATTTGAATGGTTTATGGCAAGGAATTATTATTCAGGACGGAAAAAAAATTGATCAAGGAAACATCTTTTTTTTAGAAATAAAAACTTCAAGTGCAGAAGGAAAATCTAGAGAAGAACTTTATTCTACAGATTTATATTCTTTAAAGAAATTAAAAACAGATTTTAAACCAAATAGTGTTACCTTCAAACAAACAGTTACGTATAAGAAAAAAACTTCTCCTAAATCATCTTGGTGTTTAGTTGAAGCGACTCTTAATTACATCGATAGTACTGGTTACTTAGAAGGGAAATACACTAGTTCTGAATGTAAACGAAATACAGGTAAAATAATTCTTTACCGTTCCAAAATGAAATTTACAGAAACAGAAGTTCCAATTCAGACACATAATTGGTTTGACACTTATAAAAAGGATTTAAAAAATGGAGAAAAAGCTCCAGAAATAAGAGAATTGGAACGCAAAAACTTTATCTTTAAACCTGTCTATTTTGATTACGACAAAGCGGATGTAAAAGAAGAATATTACGCTTTTCTTTTGAGTTTAATTCATGTAGTGAATGGCCATTCCGACTTAAGAATTAAAGTGATTGGAAATACAGACAGTGACGGATCTGACATTTACAATGAAGACTTATCAAGAAGAAGAGCGCAAGCAATAACTGATTTCTTTGTTCAACACGGCTTAAGTCCTGACAGATTAAAAATTGAATTCAAAGGAGAAAAAAATCCCGTTGACAATAACAAAACCGAAGAAGGAAAACAAAAAAACCGAAGAGTAGACTTCGAGTTTATATAATTTTGAAATAATCCAAATCTAGAATTCAAAATCCAAAATTTATTCGACTCTCGTCCACTGTTGAGTTCTAAAGAAAATTCCTATATATCCTCTCACATTTAATTTATTTGGATTTTCAGAATCGAGCCACATACTTACTGTATATATTTTTCCGTTTTCTGGATCTAGAATTTTACCATCTTCCCATTCAGAACCATTCCACACTAAACCTCTTGCAATTTGCATCCCAACAATGTGTTTTCCTTTTCGATCGTCGGTGCACTTTTTACAAACTGGATTATCTTCTCGACCTTCTTTTGGATATAAATAATGAATTTTACCGTATAATTTCCCGTCAATTTTATACAATTCAACTGTCGATTTTTTCTTACCCGTTTCTTCATCATACGTCGTCCATTTACCTACACATGATTGATTTGTAGAGAAAATTGAATTGATTGATAATAGAAATGTTAATAGCAAATTCATAGTTTATACAATATTTTTTCACTAAATTAATATAAATCAAAATATTGAAGAAATTCAACTTATGAACTTTATCAACAACTTCACAAAAAGTTAATATTTTGTTGATAAATCCTCTTATATTTTCGTTTTTATATCGATTTAAACCACCTTCGTTCACTATATTTGTGAGTTCATCAAATAGTCCCGAATTCAAAGGAAAAATATGAGTGAAGATTTAAAGAATCAAGATTATTCAGCGGATAATATCCAGATATTAGAAGGTTTAGAAGCCGTTCGTAAACGTCCAGCCATGTACATTGGTGACGTAGGAATTAAAGGTTTGCACCATTTAGTTTATGAGGTTGTAGATAACTCGATCGATGAGGCAATGGCAGGTTACTGTAACCAAATCGATGTTTTCATCAATGAAGATAACTCAGTTACTGTAAAAGATAACGGACGTGGAATTCCAACAGGAATGCATACAAAAGAGAAAAAATCTTCTCTAGAGATTGTAATGACTGTTTTACATGCCGGAGGTAAATTCGATAAAGATACTTACAAAGTATCTGGAGGTTTACATGGTGTGGGTGTTTCTTGTGTGAATGCGTTATCAACTCATTTATTAGCTGAAGTTCACAGAGAAGGAAAAATTTTCCAACAAGAATATTGTATTGGTAAACCTCAATACGATGTGAAAGAAGTTGGTGTTTCTGATAAAACAGGTACTTACGTAACGTTCAAGCCAGATGGTACGATTTTCGAATCTACAATCTATAACTTTGAAACGTTAGCAGCACGTATGCGTGAATTAGCTTTCTTAAATAAAGGAATTACAATCTCTCTTACAGATAATCGTGAGAATGATGAAAATGGTAACCCTTTATCAACTACATTCCATTCAGAAGGTGGTTTAAGTGAGTTTGCACAATACTTAGATCGTAATCGTGAAGCTTTAATTCCAGACGTTATTCATTTCGAAGGAGAAAGAGAAGGTATTCCAGTTGAAGTTGCTATTACATATAACACTTCTTATACTGAAAACATTCACGCTTACGTTAATAACATTAACACACACGAAGGTGGTACGCACTTGTCAGGTTTCAGAAGAGGTTTAACAAACACGTTAAAAAAATACGCTACTGAATCTGGTATTCTTGCAAAAGAAAAAATCGAAATTGATGGTGATGATTTCCGTGAAGGATTGACTGCTGTTGTTTCTGTTAAAGTTCAAGAGCCACAATTCGAAGGTCAAACTAAAACGAAATTAGGAAACAGAGAAGTTACTGCACCTGTAAGTCAGGCAGTTTCTGAAATGTTAGCTATTTACCTAGAAGAAAATCCTTCTCAAGCTCGTTTGATCGTTGAAAAAGTAATCTTAGCTGCTAGAGCGCGTCATGCTGCACGTAAAGCACGTGAAATGGTTCAACGTAAAAACGTTTTAACAGGAAGTGGTTTACCAGGAAAATTAGCAGATTGCTCTGAAAAAGATCCAGCTTTATGTGAGATTTACTTTGTCGAGGGAGATTCGGCGGGTGGAACTGCAAAACAAGGTCGTGATAGAATGTTTCAAGCAATTATGCCTTTAAGAGGTAAAATCTTGAACGTTGAGAAAGCAATGCACCATAAAATCTTCGAAAACGAAGAGATTAAAAATATTTATACTGCTTTAGGAGTTAGAATAGGAACTGAAGAAGATTCTAAAGCGTTAAATTTAGAAAAATTAAGATATCACAAGGTTATCATCATGTGTGATGCCGATGTGGATGGATCTCATATCGAAACGTTAATCTTAACGTTCTTCTTCCGTTTTATGAAAGAAATGATCGAGAATGGTTACATCTACATCGCTACTCCTCCATTGTACCAAGTGAAAAAAGGTGGTAAATCAAACTACGCTTGGGATGATATCCAAAGAGATCGTTTGATTCAAGAGTTCAAAGGTTCTGGATCTGAATCTTCTGTAAACGTTCAACGTTACAAAGGTCTTGGAGAGATGAACGCTGAGCAATTATGGGAAACTACAATGAATCCTGAGCACAGAACACTTCGTCAAGTTACGATTGAAAACGCTGCTGAGTGTGATCAAATCTTCTCAATGTTAATGGGAGATGACGTTCCACCAAGAAGAGAATTCATCGAGAAAAATGCTAAATATGCAAATATTGATATTTAATCAATATTAAATGACACAAAAAAATGAGGCTTTCAGTGTTGAAAGCCTCATTTTTTTTACAAGTAAAAAGAATTATTTTTCTTGTAAAAACTCAACCATTTTTCTAATTGCACGAGCCCTGTGACTATTTTGATTTTTTTCCTCCATTGTCATTTCAGCAAATGTTTTATCAGTTCCTATCGGTATAAATATAGGATCATATCCAAACCCATTCATTCCTCTTTTTTCTGAAATAATTGTTCCTTCAACAATTCCTTCAAAAGTATGCAATTCTTTATTCAAAGAAAGAGCAATAACTGTTTTGAACCTAGCTTTTTTATTTTCGAAATTATTTAATTTCTCCAAAACTAAGTTCATATTATTCTCATCGCTTCGATCTTCTCCTGCATATCTAGCTGAATATACACCTGGTTCTCCGTTCAAGGCTTCAATTTCTAATCCTGTGTCGTCAGCGAAACAATTCATTGCAAATTTATCTACTATAAAGTTTGCTTTTTGAACGGCATTCCCTTCTATTGTCGGCTGTGTTTCTGGAATATCTCCTTCAAAGTTAATGTCTTTCAAACTTAAAATCTCAATTTCTGCTGGAACGATTTTTTGGATTTCGTTTGCTTTGTTTTGGTTTGCTGTTGCGAAGATTATTTTCATGTTTTTTTTATTTTTTGTCCCGTCGGGGCGAATTGCAATTCGCCCTTACTCTATAGTATACTGGCTAGCCAGTATACATTATCACTCTAGGAGTTTTATGAAGTTATTTGTATTTGATATTACAGAGTAGTTATTTATTATTTTTTGACGTGCATTATCATGCATTTTTTTTGTTTCTTCTGGGTTTGCTAGCAGATAATACAATGCTTCGTACCATTGGTGTTCGGTTGAACATAAAAATCCATTTTTTCCGTGATCAATTATTTCATTGTTTACTCCTACAGGTGATGCGATTGCGGGAACTCCTAACGCCATGTATTGTAAAGCTTTGAAACCACATTTACCTTTTGCCCACTTATCATCTGTTAATGGCATCACACCAATAGTGAAATTTAATAAATCTTGAATTTCTGTTTCTTTATTCCACTTTATGAATTTTAAATTGGATAAGTCAAAACTTGGAGCTTCATTGGAAATGACTTGAAATTCGAAATCAAATTCTTCGGACAATTTTTCAATGATTTGTACTAAAAAATCTAAATACTTAGCTGTTGTATGTGTTCCTGTCCAACCGATTACGATTTTTTCATTATTAGTTGAAAAAAGTGCTGGATTGTGATAATTTTCCGTATCAATCGTTGTAGGATTAATGACTGTATTCTGATTGAATTGCTTTGCATAATCCACTAAATACTGATTACCTGCACTGATTTTTGTAGCCCATTTCATTATACCATTCACTTTGGAATAGTATTTTAATTTTTGAAATTTAGTATTCGCTTCACTGTAATTCGGCAACCAAATCGCATCATCAAAATCGTAAATGATTTTTTTTCGTAATACTTTCGCTATAATCCATTCTAAAATCGGCGGACCAATTGGAGCAACTTCTCTATGAATGAAAACAAAATCATATTGAATCGATTTGAAAATTTGAAAAAATCGAATAAAAAAAGCCCAAATAACTCGAACAATCTTTGAAAAAGTATGACCTTCCCAATGTAAAATCTCCCAAGTTTTATCGGTGTAAAACGGATGAAGTGAAATTTTAAATCCTTGTTCTTTTAGAATATCTAAATATTGTTCAAACCTAAATCTCTGAGAAGGTGATTTCCCATGAGGATAAGGCATGAAGAATATTACAGACTTTTTTTCCATTTATTATGCTTCAACAACACCGAATTCAATCGCTTTCAACACTTCTTTAATTCCTTCCTCTAACGGTTTTAAATCTCTGTTTAATAATGATTTCATTTTCGTAATATCCGGCTGTCTTCTTGTCATATCTCCATCTTCTAATGGTGGTAAATAAACAATTTGGGACGTTGAATTTGTTAAACGAATGATTGTTTCTGCTAATTCTTTAATCGTGATGATTGAATCATTTCCAATGTTGAATATTTTATTTGCAAATTCTTCGTTTTTCATAGCATTCACACACGCTTCCGTATTGTCATCAATGAAACAGAACGTTCTTGTTTGCGATCCATCACCGTATAATGTAATATCCTCTCCTTTTAAAGCAGCACGTATAAACTTAGACATAACAAAGTCTGTACTTTGTTTTGGTCCGTATGTATTGAAAAAACGGAAAATGGTATAATCTAAACCAAATTCTTGTTGGTATGATTTGAAATAAGATTCTCCTACATTTTTCACAACTGCATAAGGCAAACGTGAATTTAATGGTGTTGTATGTTCGTTTTGTGGTAAATGAACCGGCTCTCCATAAACTTCAGATGAAGATGAAAAGAATACTCTTTTTACTCCTGTATTTTTAGATAAATCTAAAATATTTTTGATTCCTTGAATATCATCCAATACCATTTTAGGATTATCTAAGGTTCTCTTTACCCCAACTACTGCTGCGTAATGAAACACGTAATCGAATTGATATGAACACATTATAGGAGAAATATCATGGTAATTGTTTACATCACATTTGATGAATTTACAATTTGGATGATTTGGAATGTTTGATGGCTTTCCTGTTAGAAAATTATCAACTAAAACAACAAAGTTATTTGGATCTTGAAGTAATCTATCTGCTGTTGAACTTGGAACAAATCCTGCTCCTCCTGTTATTAATATTTTCATTTAATTTTCTTTTGTTTTCAGTAATACCCGGATGTAAAGATAGGGAATTTGAATTAAAAAAGGGCATTATGGAGTTTATAATTGAAAGTTGAAAGTTAATTTTGGATTATGAATTTTGGACTTCGACTCCGCTCAGCCCTCAGATATTTATAAAACTATTGACTAATGACTATTTACTATTGACAACTGACTGTTAACTCTAAACTTTTAACTTACAAATCTTCTTTCTTTAGATTCTGTTGCCATTTCCATGCTGAGCTTAACATTTCTTCTATGGTGTGGGTTGTTTTCCAGTTTAGTTCTTTTTCGCTTTTTGTTGTATCAGAATAAATTGCTTCTACATCTCCTTCTCTTTTTGGATGGACTTCGTAATTTAATTTTTCTCCTGTTGCTTTTTCAAATGCGTTAATTGCTTCAAAGACACTCACTCCTTCTCCTGATCCTAAATTGATTACTGAATAATTGGATTGATTTTTTCTTTCTACCAAGTAATTCAAGGCTTTGATATGTGCTGTTGCAATATCTGTCACATGTATATAATCTCTTATACAAGAACCGTCTCGAGTTGCATAATCATCTCCGAAAACGGCCATTTTAGGGTTTATTCCGATTGCTGTTTGGGTAATTACAGGTACTAAACTTGTTGGTTTATTTATTGGTAATTCGCCATTCAATCCTGATTTATGCGCTCCAACTGGATTAAAATATCTTAAAGCTGCTACTTGTAATTTTTCAAATCGCTTTGTATATGCTTTTAAGATTTCTTCACCAACTTGTTTTGTGTGTGCATATGGTGATTCTGCTTTATTCAAAACAGTTTCTTCATTGACTGGTAAATTGGAAATATTTCCATAAACCGAACAAGATGAAGAAAAAATAAAATTATCGATATTGTTTGCTAACGCTGCTTCTGTGATATTCAATAATGATTCAACGTTGTTGTGATAGTATTTATATGGATTTTCTACAGATTCTGGAACAGATTTATAGGCCGCAAAATGAATAATACCAACAACATTTTTTTCTTGTTGAAATATTGATTCTACTGCTTTCTTATCGCATAAATCGATATTATAATTATCTATTTTAACACCTGTGATTTTTTCTATACGTTCATAAGTCTTTTCAAATGAATTAGAAAAATTATCGATTGAAACAACTCTGTAATCTGTATTTTCGATCAGTTCGATGATGGTGTGTGAACCAATGTATCCTGCGCCTCCTGTTACTATTATTGTTTTCATTTATTTATAAGTCATTAGTTTTTAGTCATTAGGCAATAGTCATTAGTGTAATTTTAAACATTAAACATTAAACATTAAACATTAAACATTAAACATTAAACATTAATAATCAATTTATAAACCTCCAAATATTTTTTAACTCCTTCTTCTAATGAATAAAATTCTTGAGCTCCTTTTTTAATTTCTTCACTATTTAATTCTTTTTTCGGATCAATTGAACCGTATTCTTTCGCTTCGAATTTTGAGATGATGCTACCTGCATTGTATTTATTTACTACAAAATCGGTATCTCCTACTCCTGAATTGCAAATTAATGGAATTCCCATCGCCATAATTTCTCCTTGTTTTGTTGGGGAAGATGCTTTTTTGGAGAATGTCGGTCGTATGAAAAAGATCGAAACATCGAATAGTGAAATATTTAAAGGAACATCTTTGTGCAAACAAGATGTTATGATAATATCTGAATCTTGAATTCCTTTTGTTAAGGCAACTTTATTGATTGTTTCAGGTTTTTCACCGGTAACAAATAAAAATTTCGCTGCTTCGTTTTTTTCTTTGTAAATTTTGAAATAATCCAACATCTCTTCTAACATGTACCACGTCCCTATCGAACCGACATAACCAATTACATAATCTGAAGACTTAATTCCTAAACTTGATTTTAACTGTTCTTTTTGATGAACATCAATTTTCGATGGATTGAATAAATCGGTATCAACACAACATGGGATTATTTGTATTTTGGGTTTATTCGTTTTGAATGCTTCCCAACTTTCAATCTCATTTTTACCGTTGTGCGTTAAGGAAATCGTATAATCTGACTCTTTAAAATAGTGTATTTCTTTCTTTTTGAAATAGTTATAAATAATTTTAAAAATTGGTTTTTTCAAATCCCATAAACCTCCATCAACACGTTCATCTGCCCAGAAACCTCGCATATCAAATACAAATTTGACTTTCTGCTTGCGTTTCATCGAAAGTCCGATCAAGGCTGAAATATAACTTCTACAATGTGTTAAAACAAAATTGAATTCTTTATGTAATTTCAACGCTTGTTTTTTCATTTTGTAAATATCCCAAACGGTAGAAAAAACTGGATTTCCTTCAGAATATTTTTGAGGATACCAGTGAATTCCATTCTCATTACAAATGTTTTGAATATGTTCCTGATGAATTAAAAAACGGTCTTTCTTTTCAAAACTTATGATGTGAAATGTAAACCCTTCTTTTGTTAACCCAATTAAATAAGGTAACACTTGAGATTGCCCCAAGGGATCGGTCATTCCATCATACGATAAATAAAGAACGTGTTTTGAAGCTTTTTTTATTTCATCCATCGATCATACCATGTTTGAAACATTAATAAATACCATAGTTTCATATCGTATTCTTTTTTGCCGCTGTAAAAATCATTCTTTAATTTCTCAACTGTTTCCCATCTAAAAATCCCTTGTTCTTTGATGTTCTTTTCGTTGATAAATGATTCAACATAATCTCTTAGTTCATTGGTCATCCAATTCGCAATCGGAATGGCAAACCCCATTTTCGGACGGTCCATCATTTCCTTTGGAATGTATTGATGAACAATCTCTTTTAGTATATATTTTTTACTTCCGTTGTAATATTTGAATTCATTCGGAAGTGTTGCTGCATATTCAATCACACGATGATCTAAAAATGGTTCTCTTCCTTCTAAACTTACAGTCATCGTTGCTCGATCTACTTTTTGAAGAATATCATCCACCAAATACGTTTGATAATCAATCGCCATCATGTAAGCTAACGGTGAAAAATGTTGCGCTTCTAATTCTTTGCTCAAATAAGCCGATTCAATATCGTTGTATCTAAACAAAACCAATTTACGCATTTGTTTTTCTGTAAATTGTTGACTTAAACTCAACATAATTCGTTCAGAAGAAGGATCTTTTAAAATCGTTTTTAATTTCTCGTAACGATTGTGAAAGTTGTATTTATGCTTTAAAACTGGAATCGAATTTGAAGGAATCACATTCATTAGTCCAGCCATCGAATTTCTAGCAAAAGATGGAATGTTCTGCATCTTTTTTCCAAAACGCAATAAATAATCGTAGCGATTGTATCCAGCAAAAATCTCATCTCCTGCATCTGCACTAAGCGCAACCGTCACTTCTTTTCTAGCTAATTTACTCACCAAAGTTGTCGGTAAAGCACTGCTATCTGCAAACGGTTCATCGTAAAAGAATGAAAGTTCCGGAACTAAATCAATCGCCTCTTTTTCTGTACAATAAATTTCGGTATGATCTGTTCCTAAATGATTTGCTACATCCTTTGCATAAGGTGCTTCATTTAAACCAATGTCCGGAACACCAATCGTATATGTTTTTAATTTTTCAGTTCTATCTTTTTG
>CANGHX010000083.1 GCA_947453715.1 Flavobacteriales bacterium
GTTCCTGATAGCAATGTTTTCGTTGAAAATAAAGCACAACATAGTACTGAAAATTTGTGGTATGGATACCATTTAGGAAAAAAACTTGGATTCAAAAAAATCGCTCTAGCAACAGACCCATTTCAAACAAAGATGTTATATAGATTTGGTAGAAAACACACCAAAGATATAGCTTATTTACCTGTTATTTTTGACACACTAAAATATCTTCCGCACATCACTCCTACTATTGAATATTCAAAGCATAAAATTGAAAACTTTATTCCATTACCTGAGAAAGAAAATTGGTTTAAAAGATTTAAAGGCACTCGTGGGAAAAATATTGATTTTAAAGTCATTCCTCAGTAAAAATTCAAAAAAAAGAACATAAAAAAAGGGAAGCTATTGCTTCCCTACTGTGGTGCCTCCAGGAATCGAACCAGGGACACATAGATTTTCAGTCTATTGCTCTACCGACTGAGCTAAGGCACCATCCTTATTTGTGGGGGCAAAGATAATAACTAAATTTAAAAATCAAACTAATATTTTGCTTTTTTTTCATTTTTCTTCTATTATATTTGCTAAATGAAACAAAATCAGATAGTTTTTATTTTGGATGCAGGTAACACTTCTTTAAAATTAGGCGTATTTCAAGATGATTCATTAATTAAAATGGTACGTTTCAATTATTCTGAGCTTTCTAATCTTGATTATTTATATAAAGAATATGATAAGCCAATCGTTTTTATCTCTTCTGTACTAAAAAATGATGAAACAACTTTAATAAGGTCAAGATTTGATAATTCTTTAGTATTTGAAAGAAACAATTTCAAATTACCAATTGAATTAAATTATCAATCACCAACTTTAGGTGTTGATCGAATTTGCAATGTGATTGCAGCTAATCATGAAGTTAAGGATAAAAATGCTGTTGTTATTGATATTGGAACTTGCATAAAATTTGATTTTGTAAATAAATTGGGAGTTTATCAAGGAGGTTCTATTTCACCTGGAATCAATTTAAGATATAAATCTATGAATGATTACACTGGAAATCTTCCGTTAATTAATGAAACGAGCCCGATTTCGATAATTGGTAACAGCACAAATGATTCTCTTCATTCTGGAGTGATAAATGGAATAAAGTCAGAAATTCAAGGTTTTATAAGTCAATACGAAGCACTTTTTGATGACTTAACTTTTTTTATGACAGGTGGAGATGCAAAATATTTTGATTTCCCTTTAAAAAACAACATCTTTGTAGACGAAAATTTAACCCTAAAGGGACTTTATTTAATACACAAATTGAATGCTAAATAGAATTTTAAGTATTTTTTTCATTGGTTTTAGCTTATTAGCTACTGCACAAGTCACAAGTACTTCTCCTTATAGTTACTATGGCTTAGGCGAAATGGAAGGCATGGAGAATGCAACATTAGGTGCTTTAGGCAACTCAAAAATAACTTATTTTGACTCAACAGTTTTAAACTACAACAACCCAGCTTCCTATAATACTTTAGGTAAAGGGCAACCTATTTTTTCTACAGGATTATCTTCTAGAATGTCTCATTATCAGCAAGCAGAAATTAAAAATTTTGACAAATCTGTAACATTAAATCATTTTGCCTTTGGTTTATCTTTTGGAAAGCATTTTGGCGTAGCAATTGGATTAAAACCTTATTCAAGAAGAGGTTACAACTTTTATGAATTAGAAGGTGTCGGAACGGATACTCTTAAGCATATATATACGGGTTCAGGCAGTACAACTGAAGCATTCTTTGGCTTTTCATCAGATATTATTCACTTAAAAAAAGTGAGATTAGCTATTGGATCTAATATCGGTTATGTTTTTAGTAATGTGACCAACACAAGAACGAGTAACTTAATAGGAAGTGATTCTAATTCAGGTGGTGTTTATATCACTAAAAATGAATTAAAAGCAATTCACTATCAATTTGGAATGTATTACAATCAAAAATTAAATGAGCAAAATGAGTTTTCATTTTCAGCAGTCTATGAACCAAGTCAAGACTTTTTTGGTTATCAATCTAACACGATGTATTATGCTCCTTTGATTTCAAATCCTCTTTCATTCGTTACATTAACAGCAACTGGATTGGTTCCAAATCATTTTAAAGTTGCACCGACAACAACATTTGGATTGAATTATCGTTTTCAATTTACTGATATCAAAAAAGGAAATCAATCACGTAAATCTGAAATTTCAGTTCATGCTTCATTCAATATAACTGATTGGACTAAATTCAAATCAATTAGTGAAGGAATTGAAACAGATTTTCATTTTCAAGCTACAACTAAAACTACTATTGGACTTCAATATTCTCCTGAAATCTATAATAACGAGAAAGCTGCTCATGGAAATATTATAGAAAAAACAAAATATAGATTTGGGGCTTATACTTACAACCTGCCATTCACACAAAACAACTTAAAAATTGTAGATAAAGGTTTAACAATTGGTTTAGGCATTCCTATCTTAACTCAACGTTCTCAGTCATCTGTGAATTTAGGTTTTGCTTACGGAAATAGAGGGACAAGTGACAATACATTACTATCAGAAAAATATTATAGCATAAACATTGGTTTAACATTCGCGCCTTCAATATTTGAGCGTTGGTTTGTTAAACGAAAATTGGACTAATACTGGATGATATTTCAATCTCGAAAAATAGCATTTCACAGTGTTTACTTGTTATTAATACTTGTATTATATTCATGTGTTAATGATATTGACACCATTAAAAAGGTGACCTATGATCCAAAATCTCCTGATAATGTTACTCAAAACTTAGAGGTAAAATATACTGATTCTGGCTATGCAAAAATTCAATTGTTTGCAAAATTAGCTGAAACCTATACGAAACCGGAGTCCATCATGAAACTAAAAGATGGATTAAGAGTAAATTTCTTTTCGGATGATGGTCAAATCGTTTCTTATTTAACAGCTTTGTACGGGGAAATTAATTACACGAAAGGCATTATGTATGTTCGAGATTCTGTTCAATTATACAATATTGAAAAACAACAACGACTCGAAACAGAAGAATTAATTTGGAACCAAAAGGATAGTTTAATTTACACTAATAAATCCGTCATCGTTCGAACGAAAGGTGGAATTTTATTCGGAGATGGAATTAGAACACAACAAGATTTTGAATTTTATGAATTTATTAATCCAAAAGGAAGAATAAATTTTGACAAAGAAAAACGAAAATAAAAGTACACTATGAATTTTTACAACAAAATAATGCTCAAATTTTGGCTAATCGTAGCCATTATTATTCCAATAGTAGTAACCTACTTATGTATCACTGACTCCTTTAAAATGTGGGGTTCATACTATGTTTTTTCAATAATTGCTTTATTCATGTATTTCACAAGAAGATGGATGATGAAAAGAATGGAGAAACATTTACAATTTTTAGAAGAGCAAAAGAAGAGTAATTCTTAAACAATTTTAATTATTTCGTAATAAATATTATTAAGTAAATTTTATATTTGTACGAAAGAATCAATCGTTTTAGCACGTTTGATTGTTAACTTAGAACATTATTATGGACAAATTAATAGCCGATTTTCCTCAAAATATTACAGATGCATTAAAAATCGCAGCTGAATTCAAACTAAAAAACAATTCTAACGAAATTCGAAACATCGTAATTTGCGGAATGGGTGGCTCTGGAATTGGAGGAAAAATATTTGCTCAATGGGTACAAGATGAAATTTCGTTACCTATTCAAATTTGTCAAGATTACACATTGCCTCGTTTTGTTGATAAATTCACTTTAGTTATCGGTTCATCTTATTCTGGAAACACAGAAGAAACTATTACTGCTGTTAAAGAAGCAAAAGAAAAAGGTGCTCAAATTATTGGTATTTGTTCAGGCGGGCAAATGAAAGATTTTTGTAAAGAAAACAATTATGACTATGTAATTGTTCCTGGCGGAAATCCTCCAAGAAGCGCTTTGGCGTTTTCGATTGTTCAATTAGTAAATATTTTTGTTCAATTAGGATTAATTGACTTCAAATTCTTAAAACAATTAGAATCTGCAAGAGATTTAATTATTTCTGAAAATGCATTCATTAAAAAAGAAGCTATCGAACTTGCTCATTTCTTAAAAGGAAAAGTAGGCGTATTCTATTCTGAAACAAAATACGAATCGATTATTATTAGAGCGCGTCAACAATTTAATGAAAACTCTAAATTATTGTGTTGGCATCATGTTATTCCAGAAATGAATCACAATGAATTAGTTGGCTGGGGAGGTGGAGACAATCGATTTGCAGCAGTATTCTTTGATACAAAAGATTTAAATCCAAGAAATAATAAGCGTTTAGAAATCACTATCAGTGATGTGAAAAAGAAAACGGAACATGTTAGAATTGTATCTCCACAAGGAGGAAATCAAATTGAACGTTCTATTTATTTAACACATCTTGTTGATTGGTCTTCATTTTATTTGTCTGAATTAAATGAAGTAGATGTTATGGATATCAAAGTGATTGATTTCTTGAAAGACGCACTTTCTAAATTCTAAAAAATGCCCGAAGTAATTTTTAAAGACCTAGGTTTAATTGACTACAAAGAAGCCTGGGATTATCAGGAAAAATTATTTGCGGAAACAATTGATCAAAAAATTCAAATTCGTAACGGAAATACTGAATTAGTTACTAAAAACTATTTATTATTCTGCGAACATCCTCATGTATACACATTAGGTAAAAGTGGCAGTATTGACCACTTATTGCTAAATGAAGATCAATTAGAGGAAAACAATGCTAACTTTTATAAAATTAATAGAGGTGGTGATATTACTTATCACGGTCCTGGACAATTAGTTGGGTATCCAATTTTTGATTTAGATCATTTCTTTTCAGATATTCACAAATACCTTCGTTTTTTAGAACAAGCTGTTATTGATACATTGTCAGAATATGGAGTAATTGGAGATCGAATGGATGGCCTTACAGGTGTTTGGATTGAAGCAAATACTCCAAAAGCGCGTAAAATATGTGCTATGGGTGTAAAAAGTTCTCGTTGGGTGACCATGCACGGAATCGGATTTAATATTAATTCAGACCTATCTTATTTTTCTAATATTATTCCTTGTGGAATTGATGATAAAGCAGTAACTTCATTAAAACAAGAGCTTGGTCGAGAAATTGACATGAATGAATTAGCTCAAATTTTGAAGAAGAAATTAGCGAATCAATTTGAATATCAATATGTCTAAAGGGAAAAAACTGTTTCAAATATTAAAAAAATCAATTAAGTTCATTAGCTATTTTATTTTAGCTTTACTCATAATTGCCAATCTTTTTATAATTCTTTCCGGTCGTTTTTACCTTTATAAAGGTATCGCTAATACATATTTGAAAGGTAGAAGTGGACCTTCTATTTATGATAAAGATGTGTTTTTTAATAATACAATTCAACAATCAGAAAAGCCACAAGGTTGGATAAAAAGCAATCATTATAATTCAAAAGTGATACCATCAAAATATCAAAAATTATTTGAGAAATTGGATACGAAAGCATTTTTGGTATTTAAAGGTGATTCTATTGTTTTTGAAAAATATCTAGACGAACACAAACGTGAAACCGTTTCAAATTCATTTTCAGCTGCAAAAACAGTTGTTGCTTTATTAATTGGAGCAGCCATTGATGATGGGAAAATTAAATCATTAGATGAAAAAGTTGGAAAATATATTCCTGAATTTAATACCGGTGGAAAAGAAAAGATTACGATTCGTCACTTATTGATGATGTCATCTGGTTTAGATTGGCAAGAAAGCGGTAAAAATCCATTATCTGAAAATGCAGAATCCTATTATGGGAATAATCTATATGGATTAGTTACTCGCCAACACGCAATAGAAAAACCAGGCGTTCGATTTGAATATCAATCTGGAAATTCTCAATTACTTGGATTCATTATTGAAAAAGCTACAAAAAAAGATTTATCTGCTTATTGTCAAGAAAAAATATGGGATAAAATTGGAGCAGAACAAAATGCTTTTTGGAGTTTAGATAAAGAAAATGGTGACGAAAAATCATTCTGCTGTATGTATGCTAGTGCGCGGGATTTTGGTCGATTAGGAAAATTGATATTAAATAAAGGTAAATGGGGAGACCAACAAGTAATTTCTGAAAAATATATGACAGAAATGTGCTCAAATCCTAAAATGTCAACTGATGAACATGTTCCAAATCTAAGATATGGTTTACATATTTGGTCATTTATGGGTGAAAAAAATCCAATTTGGTATTGTAGAGGAATTTTAGGACAATATATTATTACCATTCCAAGTGAAAACTTAGTAATCGTTCGTTTGGGACAAAAAAGAAGTGAAAACATTTCTGTACCTGAAAATAAAGTAAAAGATCAAGCATATCTAAAGAAAAATGCACCGTTTATCGGACATCCAAAAGATTTATTTGATTATATTCAATTGGGACGAATAGTAGCAAAATAGAAATTTTAGAATGAGAGAAGAATTATTAGGGCCTAAAGTCGAAAATGTTGCCGTTGCCGTTGTACAAGGTAAAAATGAAGATAACGAAACAGAATACAATGTATACCTCTTAAATTTAAGGGAAGACATTATGGAAGGAATTATCATTACAAGTAAAGGATATGGCCAAAATGCTAATACAGGTGAAAAGATTCAAACTTCGATACTTCGTCATTGCATTGAATTAATGTTGCCAAATGAAGCTGCAAAAATTGAACCTATTGTTGAAGAAGTATTTGGATTATCAAATGAATATTGGGTAAGTTTTTGGGTAAATGATGTCATGTATGACAAAAAGTTTGTTTTTCTTGCAGAAACAATTTGCGAAAAAAATATTAAACCAATTCCTATTCTCGGGGCAAAAGGAGTAATCATTATGTAATAATACGTAAATTCTGATTTTTAAGTAAAAGACTGTAAATCCTAAGCAAAAAAAGTTATTTTTGTAGATTAGTTAAATGATTAAAAGTAAATTAAACATATTTAAATGAAAAGTCTTAATTTAAAATTCACTTTACTTTCTACCCTATTAGTGATTTTATTTTTTAGTTTTTCTTCATGTGGAGATTCTAAAAAGGAAGATATAACATCTGGAAGCGGATTAAATATTGATGATGATTATTATGAATTTCAAGGTTTTAACTTAAAGGATTTTGACATTCCTGCAATCATCATGTTACCGGACGAAACTGCAAATATTGGTGCATCGACAAAACCAGAAGTTATTCATGCTGAAGATGATTTCAAATGGGAAATCATTGTTGGACAAAACTATCATTTATTAATTGATGATTGGGGTGACTATACTGATATGGTTGTTTCTAGAAAAAAAGAATTAAAAGAATTAGAATTCTACAAAATCAACTATTTAATAGACGATAAAGATTTCATCTTGTATGAACAAGAATTAAAAGTAGATGGAAGTTCAAAAGCTTCTTCTACTGTTGGAATACCTCACAAATCTTACCACGTTTATGCCCAAAAAGTAATTGATGGCGTAACTTACGTTTTTAGAAGTCGTGACGAAGGTTATGAGAAACTGATTATAGAATTGATTGCTAAGTCTATTAAATCTGTTAAACCTCTTAAAACAGCTTAATATTACTAATAAAAATACTTAAGGCGAATCTAATAAAGGTTCGCCTTTTTTATTTGGATCAACTTGAGATTTGACACATAAAAAAAGCTGAATCCCATATTGGAATTCAGCTTTTTAAATATTTTAAATATCTAATTATTTCGCTGCAGCATAATTTTTAGCAACAACATCCCAGTTAATTACATTAAAAAATGCATTAATGTAATCTGGTCTTCTATTTTGGTAATGTAAATAGTAAGCATGTTCCCAAACATCCATTGCTAAAATAGCTGTACCTGTACAACCTTCACCCATTAATGGATTATCTTGATTTGGTGTAGAACAAACTACTAATTTACCTCCTTCAACACATAACCATGCCCATCCAGAACCGAAACGTGTTGCACCTGCTTTTGCAAATTCTTCTTTGAATGCTTCAAAAGATCCGAAAGCTGAATTAATAGCCTCAGCTAATTCACCTGTTGGAAGACCTCCAGCATTTGGAGCCATTACTTCCCAAAATAAATTATGATTCCAAAAACCACCACCATTGTTTCTAACAGCTGGTTTATCTTTGCAGTTTTTTAAAATTTCTTCAATTGTTTTTCCTTCTAATTCAGTTCCTGCAATAGCAGCATTTAAATTAGTAATGTAAGCTTGATGATGTTTCGAATGGTGTATTTCCATTGTTCTAGCATCAATATGTGGCTCTAATGCATCGTATGCATATGGTAAACTTGGTAATTCAAATGCCATATCTATTTTTTTTTAATTAGTATTAATTTATGTTCCTCAAAATTAATTTTTTCTAATGGAAAATCAATCTTTGTTTAGAATTATTTTAAATAAAAAATAGATTATTAATTCTTCAATTTTTCAGCGTATTTCTTATACAATTCAATTTGAGAATTATTCAATGAAATGATCTTTCCATTCATAAAAGCTAAAACAATATTGTTTGTCCTCATGTCTAAAGCATTTCCTGAAGAAACAAAAAAGGTTGCATCTTTTCCTTCCTCAACACTTCCATTCGTTTTTCCAACACCCATAATTTCACAACTACTTAATGAAATAGATCGAATCGCTTCTTCTTCTGTCAATCCATAAGCCATTGCCGTTCCAGCTAAAAAAGGTATATTTCTAGCTTGCATCGCTTCCATATCACCTTCATTTTGCAAACAAAATTTCACTCCGCCTGCTTGTAATAAAAAAGGTAATTTATAAGGTAAATCCGTCGGATCTTCTTCATTTTCTGGTAAACTATGAACTCTTGGCAACATAACAGGTATTGTTGCATCTCTTAATTTTTGAAGAATTAAGTAACTATCATAACCGCCTACGATCACAGGAAAGTTAAGATTAAATTTTTTCGCAAAATCAATTACATCTAATAATTGTTGAATTGAATTAGCATGTATATAAACACGCTTTTCTCCTTTAAAACAATTTCGCATTGCTTCAAAACGAAAATCACTTTTATCATTTTCCGTAACTTCAGAATAAGCTTTAGCATTTTCGAAAAATTGATAAATCTCTCTTTTTTGACTTTCGTAATTATCATTTTTTTTACCTCTATACTCAATTGATCTAGGCCAATTTAAATGAATACCATCTTCTCCTTTTATAGTAGCATCTTGCCAATTCCATCCATCAGTATACATAACTGCAGATGTTCCAGAAATAATATCACCATGTGGACAAGGTTGAGTTATTAATACTCCATTTGTTTTAATAGTTGAAATTACATTTGATTCAGCATTATAAGCAATTTGTGATCTTACATGAGGATTGAATGATCCAATTTCTCTAAAATCATTTGAAGCTCTTACAGCTTCAATTTCTGACAAACCTAATGTTGAATTTGGTGCTACAAAACCAGGATAAACTTGTTGACCTTTTAAATCTATAATTGTATCCCAATCAGCTTTATTGTAGGTATAGGCTAAGACATTTTTTACTAAAACAATTTTCCCATTTTTAATACCAATTAATGACGTTTCTAAAACTTGGCCATTTCCGACATGTAAATACCCATTTTCCAATAAGATTGAATTGTATTTTTTTTGAGAAAACAAATGCGTTCCAAGAAAAATAAAAAAGTATATAAGTATGATTTTCGTTTTCATTGCTTCTTAATTTATCGAATTAATGTGTATTTGCTCCTTCACTTCCTTCTTCTCCAATCGTATCACAATGGAAATGTTTTCTGCGTTTTTTAGCAATAGGTTTCGGTGTTTCACCGTTTTCTGTTGATTCCATCATTTTAGAGATAATTCTACCTTTTTCTAATTCATTTCTTGCTTGTAATAGCTTATCTTGTTCCAATGAATATAAAATTTCTCCATCTATGATTGTATACTCTACTTTTGCTAATACACTTAAAGGATTATCAGACCAAAGAACTAAATCTGCATCTTTTCCTATTTTTATACTGCCCATTTTATTATCCAAATGAAGAATTTTAGCTGGATTCAAAGTCACCATTTTCCATGCTTCTACTTCAGACATTCCTCCATATTTGACAGATTTAGCAGCTTCTTGATTTAATCTTCGTCCCATTTCAGCATCATCAGAATTAATCGAAACTAATACACCATGATCAGACATTAACTTGGCATTAAAAGGTATAGCATCATTTACTTCATATTTATAAGCCCACCAATCAGCGAACGTAGAAGCAGCAGCTCCATGCAAAGCTAATTTATCGGCAACTTTATAACCTTCTAAAATGTGCGTAAATGTATTAATTTTAAAACCCATTGAATCTGCTACTTTCATTAACATTAATATTTCTGATTGAACATAAGAATGACAGGTAATAAAACGTTCACCATTTAAAATCTCACTTAAAACATCTAATTCTAAATCTCTATGAGGATGATGATTATGTTGACCATCTGATGATTTCTTGAAGTGCTTCCATTCATTTTGATAAGCCTCGGCTCTCTTAAAACCATCATAAAAAACTTGCTCTACTCCCATTCTTGTCTGAGGAAAACGAGTTGTATTAAAATCTCCTAAATTTGTTTGCTTAACATTTTCTCCTAAAGCAAATTTGATGAATTTCGGTGCATTTGGAATTAATAATTCATCAGGTGCATGTCCCCATTTTAATTTTATCAAAGCAGATTGACCTCCAATTGCATTAGCTGATCCATGTAAAAGTTGAGCCGCTGTAACACCTCCAGATAATTGTCTATAAATATTAATATCATCCGGATTTAATACTTCTCCTATATTTACTTCTGCAGAAATCACTTGTCCTCCCTCATTTACTCCTTTCGAAATAGCAATATGTGAATGTTCATCAATAATACCAGAAGTTAAAAATTTTCCCTTTGCATCAATAATTTTTGCATTTGGAGGAAGCGGATGATTTCCATCTCCAACATAGACAATCAATCCATTGTTTACGATAACGGTTGCATTAGTCAATATTCCTTCAGCTTCATTAGTCCAAACTGTCGCATTGACAAAAGCAATAGCTTGTTTTATTGGAACTGAATCAAAACCATAAGCTAAATTTGGAAACCACGGATTTGAAATTCCATTGGTATCTATTTTAATAGCTAAATCATCTTTTTTAAATTCGGGTTTATCATTTCTGATTGCTGACCATTGTATCCATTTTCCATTTGGTAAATATCCATCTCCCTCAAAAATCCCTAATCTACTATTTACTTTTGCATGCAGATTGAGACTACCATCAAAATTAGCATCATCAATATTAAATTGAAGTGTCAAATCATTTTCAACTAATTGTACAAAAGTAGTTGGATAAAGTGTATCCGTTTTCGAAACTCCGGTTTTAATATCTTTAGAGGTTTTTAACGTTTGAATTTTAACATTTAATTTATCAGGATTTCCTGTAATTTCCATTGGATATTTTTTGCCATCTAGCAAAATATTATACTTCCCTCGAATGTCATGTTTTGGAAGATTTGAAATCACTTTTCGTTCTCCAAGCAACCAAGCTTCTAATAATTTAGCTTTGGTTGTAAAAGGATTGGCATCATAAATCATAAAACTGGCTTTCTTCCCTTTATCTAAAGAGCCAAATTCATGATCAATTTTTAATAATTTGGCAGGCTCAACTGTCAATGCGTTTAAAGCATCTGCAGGACTCAAACCTTTTGAAATTGCTTTATGTAGATTCTTCCAAAATTCATCTTCTGTTTTATTTCCATAAGATGAAATTGAAAAGTTAATCTTATTTTCTCTCAAAATAAATGGATTTGAAGGTGCTAAATCCCACGTTTTCAAATCACTCAAATTTACATCTTTCGCAATGTAAGGATCTTTCAAATCAAATGGTGCGGGGAAATTAATTGGAATAATTAATGAGTTTTTTAAATTTTTCAACTGATTTACAGCTGCATATTCATTACCACTTCCAAAAAAAGTAAAATGATAATTAAATTCATTTCCAATTTTTGCTGCTCTTAATATTTCCCATTTGTCTTCCGTAAAAAAGATCATTGGAAGGCTTGTTTGTTTTTCAAGCGCATTCAATGAAAGGTTTTGATCCTTCTTTGTTGCATGCGTATACCATTGTAAATCATAAAATGTTTGACGTAACAAAGCTATACTCCCCATCTGTGAAGATGGATAAGTTTGATTTGAAATCCCTGATTTAAAAGAGAAATAACTCGCTGAAGCTGGCTTTAATAAATGCTTATTTTCAGAAGAAGATCCTAATGAAATTAAAGAACCATTACCTCTAGCAATTCCATCTTGAATATGCGTAACTGCTAAGCCAAATCCCATTTTAATTAATTCTTCATTCGCTTTTTCGTTAATTGAATAAAC
>CANGHX010000084.1 GCA_947453715.1 Flavobacteriales bacterium
CCTGTTATTATTTTATCTAGAACAGCACCTGAATTCTTAGAAAGATTATTTGAATTAGAAGTTCCTGAAGTATTCGACGGATTGATTACAATTAAACGTATCGTTCGTGAACCAGGAGAAAGAGCGAAAGTTGCTGTTGAGTCTTACGATGATCGTATTGATCCAGTAGGAGCATGTGTTGGTATGAAAGGTTCTCGTATTCACGGAATTGTTCGTGAGTTGAAAAACGAAAATATCGATGTAATCAATTACACAAGCAACAATCAATTATTTATTCAACGTGCACTTTCACCAGCGAAAATTACGTCGGTTGAAATCAACGAAGAAGATAAAAGAGCAAAAGTATTTTTAAAACCAGACCAAGTTTCATTAGCAATTGGTCGTGGTGGTCACAATATTAAATTAGCAGGTAAATTAACAGGATACGAATTAGATGTTTACCGTGATGGTGAAGTTGATATCGATGATGTTGATTTAGAAGAATTTGCTGATGAGATTGATAGCTGGATTATTGACGAATTAAAAGCTGTTGGTTGTGATAGTGCAAAATCAGTATTAGAATTAGGTGTTGAAGACTTAGTGAAACGTACAGATTTAGAGCAAGTTACAATTGAAGAAGTATTTAGAATACTAAGAGCTGAGTTTGACAATTAATCAAAATTTACTACTTTAGCAACGAAAACTGAATAAGTTAACACAGGACGCATACAATTATATGGCGGGAAAACCGATAAGATTAGGAAAAGCAGCAGGAGAATTAAATGTAGGAGTATCTACATTAGTTGAATTCTTGCATTCCAAAGGAGTAACAATTGACGCAAATCCAAATACAAAATTGGAAGGCGAACATTTTGATATTCTACAAAAACAATTTGCTGCAGATCAGACTTTAAAAGAACAGTCAAAATTGACTTCTGTTAAAAGAGAGAAAAGAGAGACTATCTCTATTCGTGATTCAAAACCAAATGAAGCTCCTAGAGTTGAAGATGAAGATGAAGTTGATCATGATGTAATTGAACGCATTAAAAGTGTTGCTCCAGTTAATCAAGCTGTTAAAAAAGAAGAAACATCTTCTGTTGAACCAGCAAATGAAGTAAAAGAAAGTGTTGAGAAAACACCAGAAGTTGTTGCTGAAAAAACAGTAGAACCTCATACATTAGGTGAAGGTGATGTTCAAGTTCAAATTGTTGGAAAGATTGATTTAGATAAACTAAATACAAAAACTCGTCCGGACAAAAAGAAATTTGAAAAACCGAAAAAAGCACCTTACGTTCCTCAAAAACCAACTCCTGCTCCTGCTCCAAAAGTAGAAGCGAAAGTTGAGCCGAAAGAAGAACCGAAAGAAGCTGAACCTGTTGTTCCAAAAGAAATTGAAACGATTCGTGTTGAACGAAAAGTATTAACTGGTCCAACTGTATTAGGTAGAATTGAATTACCAGTTTCTAAACCAAAAACAGCTCCAGGGAAGCCAGGTGCTCCAGGTCAAAATCAAAATGACCGTAAGAAACGTAAACGTATCAAGAAAATTGATCCTACAAAAGCAGGTCAACCAGGTACAAATGCGCCAGGAACACAAGGTGGAAATGCACCAGGACAGAATAGACCAGCAGGTCAAGGTGGTCCAGGACAAAATAGACCTGTTTCTCCAAACTATAAAGGAGGTCAAAATAACGCTAATAGAGGGAAATTTGTTAAACCTGAAATTAACGAAAGAGACATCCAAAAAGAGATTAAGGATACTTTAGCGAGATTATCGAATAAAGGAACGAAATCTAAAGCTTCTAAAAATAGAAAAGTTAAACGTGATGTAAATGCACAAAGACGTCAGGATGAATTAGATCAAAATGAATTAGAAGCAAGCATCTTGAAGTTGACAGAATTCGTAACTGTTTCTGAGTTAGCTACAATGATGAATGTTTCTCCTACACAAGTTATTTCAGCTTGTATGTCTTTAGGTATTTTTGCATCAATTAACCAACGTTTAGATGCTGAAACAATTCAAATCATTGCTGAAGAATTCGGTTTTGAAGCAGAATTCGTAAGTGCTGATATTCAAGAAGCAATTCCACAAGTTGAAGATAGAGAAGAAGATTTGATTTCACGTCCACCAATTATTACGGTAATGGGACACGTAGATCATGGTAAAACTTCTTTATTAGATAAATTACGTAATGCGAATGTAACAGAAGGTGAAGCTGGAGGTATTACTCAGCACATTGGAGCTTACTCGTTAACGTTGAAAGATGGTCGTAAAATGACGTTCTTAGATACACCTGGTCACGAAGCCTTTACAGCGATGCGTGCTCGTGGTGCTCAAGTAACTGACGTTGCGATTATCATTGTTGCAGCAGATGATGATGTGATGCCACAAACAAAAGAGGCAATCTCTCACGCTCAAGCAGCTAACGTACCAATGGTTTTTGCAATCAATAAGATTGATAAAGACGGTGCAAATCCAGAAAGAATTAGAGAACAACTTTCTCAAATGAATATCTTAGTTGAAGATTGGGGTGGTAAATACCAATGTCAAGAAATTTCAGCTAAGAAAAACTTAAACATTGATGCTTTATTAGAAAAAGTTCTTTTAGAAGCTGAAATGTTGAACTTAAAAGCAAATCCAAACAAAAATGCTGTTGGTACTGTAATCGAATCTACTTTAGATAAAGGGAAAGGTTATGTTACAAACATGCTTGTTGAAGCTGGAACTTTAAAAGTTGGAGATATCGTATTAGTTGGTAGAAATTATGGTCGTGTTAGAGCGATGCATGATGAACATGGTGTAAGTTTGAAAATAGCTGAACCAGCAAAACCAGTTTCTATCTTAGGTATCAATGGCGCTCCAAGTGCAGGTGATAAATTCTATGTAATGGATGACGAGAAAGAAGCGAAAAACATCGCAACTAAACGTGAGCAATTACACAGAGAGCAAGGATTAAGAACAACGAAACATATCACATTGGATGAGATCGGACGTCGTTTAGCAATTGGTGACTTTAAAGAGTTGAACGTAATTGTTAAAGGTGACGTGGATGGTTCAATCGAGGCATTATCTGCTTCATTATTGAACTTATCAACGGATGAAATTCAAGTGAAAGTAGTACACAAAGGTGTTGGAGCGATCTCTGAAGCTGATGTGAACTTAGCTTCTGCATCTGATGCAATCATTATTGGTTTCCAAGTTAGACCATCAGCAGGTGCTCGTAAATTAGCAGATCAAGAAGAAATTGATATTCGTCTTTACTCTGTAATCTACAAAGCAATCGATGAGATTAAAGCTGCGATGGAAGGAATGTTATCTCCAGATATCGAAGAAAAAATCACAGGTTCTGCAGAAATTAGAGAAACATTCGATATTACGAAAGTTGGAACAATTGCTGGATGTTTCGTTACAGAAGGTATTTTCAAACGTAGTTCTAGAATTAGAATTATCCGTGATGGAATTGTTATTCACACAGGATCACTTGGTTCATTAAAACGTTTCAAAGACGATGTGAAAGAAGTGAAACATGGTTATGAATGTGGTTTAAATGTTGACAAATTCAACGATATTAAAGCCGGAGATATCATGGAAGCATTCGAAGAAACAGAAGTTGCAAGAAAATTGTAATATTCTCTTAAATATTAAACATGCTGTCTCAAAAGGACAGCATTTTTTTTTTACTGAATAATATAAAATTTAATTATCTTCTAAAAGCAATAAATCGAATTTCTTGTTTTAAGTTGTTTTGAGCATCTACTAATTTGTGAATTGGAACATACCTTCCACCTCCCAAATTAGCTACTTCCTCCATGTTTACTTTGTCTTTTTCACTATTTTGAACTCCAACAACAGACATATTAACTCCTTTTTTCTTGTACTTTTTTATCGATTTTTTGTAATCACCTGAATTTCGATTAAAAGCACCATCAGTAATTACTACTATTTGGTTTACTCCATCATTTAAATAATACTTTAATGATTGCTTATAACCTAATTTGATTCCATCACCTCCAGCTGTTAAACCTGCAGCTTTTAATTCATCCACTTTTTTGAAAATTTCGTCTTTTTGATCTCCATGAATGGTTTCCAATAATACTCTCGCATCAGTTGAATACGTTACCAACGTAATCTGATCTTGTGGTCGAAGCATTTCTACTAACTTATTCAATGAATATTTCATTAATTCCATTTTCTCGCCAGCTTGCATTGAAGCTGAAATATCTAATACAAATACAATATTTACCGGTTTAAATAAGGAAGCATCGAAATTGTTTTTATCAATCTCATTGAAACCTACTACGCTTACTTCTGTTGTTGGTGTTGTCGTTTGTTGTGCTAATTCTTTTTCTAAATTCAACTCTATTTCTACTGGAGTTGTAGTCGAATCTATTACAGGTTTTTCTATTATAGGTAAAGGCATTTTTGGCTCAGTAATGGTTTTGTTTTTTTCAAGTTCAATCATGACATAATTTCGTTGGAAATTAATGTAAGCACCCATTTCTGTTGGAAAATATCCATCGTGAGTTGCATAGAAATAACTAAATCCTAATGGGAATTTTCTGGTAAACTGACCTTTTTTATCTGTTTTAAAAGCCGTTGTTGGTCGACCATTTTGAATCATTGTTACGTTTGATTCGGAGAGAATTGTTTTCGTTTCTTTGTCAATTGTGACAATCGTTACTTCAAAATCAGAGGCGTTTTTATCAGATTTCTTTGCATTGAAATCAGGACAAGCTTGAAGGTAATTAGCTGTTTCGGGAGAAAATTCTTTAAGATTTCCTGTTAATTTAATAATTGTAGCTTCTCCTTTATCGCTGGTAAAAATTGAAATTTCATAGGTGAAACGACCTTTTTTCATAGGATTTACTTGACATCTTAACGTTAAAGAACTGTCTTTTTCCATGAATTGACCATTGAGAATATACACCACATCGGCAGGTTTTTTAATCGTTAAAATATAACCCTTCTTGATGCTTTTATTTGTTATTTTGATGTCTACAAAGCGATCACTTGTCATTGTTAAATCACCGAAATCATACTTTGTTTTATCAAAAACTATTTGCGCTTTTAATAACGTAAATGCAAAAAGAGAAAAGACAACTAATAAAAAACGCATATTCAAATATTTAATCGAATGTATCAAAAATAAGACCAACGAAATTATTGACAATAAAGTGTATCAAAAGAAGGAGAATATCCTGCCCAAACTCCCAAAGCGCCACCCGATATATTGGAAACAATATTAATAGGCGTTGCAAAGGGATTACCTTGAGTTGCTAATTGCGTATATTTCTTCTCAAAATAATTGTATACATCTTGGTTCATTTTAGAAAATTTAATAACGACAGAATCACCTTTATGGTACAACCCTTTATATTGAGATTGAACAGTCGAGTCATCAAATGACATAGGGTTTTCATAAAAGAAATTAAAAGAGAGCCCATTCACAAATTCATCGTCGAAAACTGGATTGAATGTTTTCTTAAAAATATTATCTTTTGGTTTGCCATTTGATTGGATATTGATTCGTTTTACTTGCCACATATACGCATCATATGTTAAAGGATTATCAGTTAGTCTTGCATAGGAATAACCATAATCTGGGTAACTAGTTTCAGCTTTCCAATAAACAGAATCCAAAGATGTTGGTTGATTAATAGATGTGCTCGAAGTATATGTTTTTTCATTGTAAGTAACCGTTAATGTATAGTTTTTACCTATTTCACCCCAAATCAATGGATTAAAACTAGTGTAAGCACAAAGATGAAAACTTGCTAATTCATCAACTGAAATTCCAAATAAGTCAGCAGCGATTTGTTCTGTACCAGGAGGTAAATCATCGGTACAAATTTGATCTAATTGAATGGTTGTTGATCCATTACTCACTGTAACAATTGCACCAGAAATGAAACTATTTAAATAAGAATTTAAATCAGTAGGAGAATAAATATCATTTGATTTTGAGATTAATACAATTGGAGGTTGTCCAGTTTCTATATTCCCATCAATCACTATTTTTTCTTCGTAACCTGGAATATCGATTTGAACTTCTTTTGTACAACTAAAAAGAATAAAAACACTTCCAATAAAGTAACTTAATTTTTTCATCATAGCTTTTTAAAATTCAAAATTCCATGTAAAAC
This sequence comes from Flavobacteriales bacterium, assembly GCA_947453715.1. Lineage (GTDB taxonomy): Bacteria > Bacteroidota > Bacteroidia > Flavobacteriales_D > Crocinitomicaceae > CAIUKX01. Next base: position 6,124 of record CANGHX010000084.1, read on the forward strand.
TCGGTATGATTGGAAACAATGTAACTTGTTTCACTTTCATACTAAAATCACCCTTAAACAAATCACCATTGCTATCTACATATAAGAAAAATGGATTTGCTCTATTGTAGACATTGTAAATTGAGAACGACCAATTACTCTTGTATTTTTTAGGAATTCTTTCGCTCTCTCCTTGATCATTTTTCCTGATTTTATATGTTTTCCCATAAAGTGTTGCAGAAATATCTAATCGATGATAAGGTGCCATTCTGGTTGAATTTCGAGCTCCATAATCAAATAATAAGCTGTTATCTTGAACGTACCATGCTGTTGGAAGTGTCAGTGTATTACCCGTAGCATAAATAAATGTTGAACTAAACACCCATCGCTCATTCATTTTATAGGTTGCAACAACTGATAAATCATGTCTTCGGTCATATTTTGCTGGATAGACTTTTCCTCCGTTTATTTCAGGGAATTTACGTTCTGTTTTAGCCCATGTATAACCTATCCAACCTGTCAGTTTACCAATTTTACGTTTGATAAAAAATTCAGCTCCATAACTCCATCCTTTTCCAAAAGTTAATAAATTATCAGTATTATCTTTCACATTATCAGTTGGTAAAATACCTTCTTTAAATTCGATTAAATTATTCATTCCTTTATAATAAACCTCAACAGAAGTTTCTATTTTCCCATTGAAAAAATCTTGGAAATAACCTGCTGTTGCTTGCCATCCTTTTTGAGGTTTTGCAATTGAAGTACTTGGATACCAAATGTCTGTTGGTAAAGAAACGGCGCTCATAGAAGTCAAATGAACATATTGATTATTGATTGAATAACCAGCTTTAATTGAACTGTTTTCAGTTAATGTAAATCGAGCTGAAATTCTTGGTTCTAAACCTTGATAAAATTTAATGATTTCTCCTTTTGAATAAGTAATCGTTGTATCTGAATGGCCAATTGTCCCTTTAATATAGCGTGTAAAAGGTCCTGTTTGTTGGTAAAAACTATAACGTAAACCAAAATTCAAGCGAAAACGATTTGTGACATCAAAATCATCTGAGAAATAAATAGCCGATTCGTGACTGAAAATTTTCTGAGGTTTCCCCATATCAAAGTCAACATCTTCAGCAGAAATAGCAACACTGGTTGGAATAAAAGTATGATAAATGTAACTTAATCCATATTTGATTTTGTGTCTGTCATTAGGAAAATAAGAGAAATCAACTTTTCCACCGATATCACTAATACTTGAAGAAAGTCTAAATTTAAATTGGTCTTGTTGTGAGCCAAAACTAAATTGATAACCAGTATATGTCGAACTGACATTCATGAAAAGTTTACCTGAAAAAACATGATTCCATCTCAACGATGCAATACTATTTCCCCAAGGCATGTCCACTAAAAAATTATCGTTTTTATTGTCGTAAAAAAACTTATCCTTACCGAAATATCCACTTAAAAAAAGTTTGTCTTTCTTCCCTAGTTTATAATTTGCTTTAAAATTAAAATCATAGAAATAGTATCCTGAACCTGAAAAAGGAGATTTCTTAGGAATCAAGCTTTTCATTAAAACATCAATATAGGTTCTTCTACCAGAAATAATAAATGAACCTTTGTCTTTTTTTATTGGTCCTTCAACTGTTAATCTTGAAGAAATTAATCCAATTCCTCCTTTAACTTTGAATTTTTTACTGTTCCCTTCGTTCATATTCACTTCTAAAACAGAAGACATTCTTCCTCCGAAATTAGCAGGCATTGTTCCTTTGGTTAGATTAACACTTTTTACAGCATCCGAATTAAAAACAGAGAAAAAACCAAATAAGTGAGACGGATTATAGACAATTGCCTCATCTAATAAAACCAAATTTTGATCTGGTCCACCACCTCTAACATAAAAACCTTGTCCTCCTTCACTTACAGACGATACTCCTGGAAGTAATTGAATTGTTTTAAGTACATCCACTTCACCCATAAATGCAGGTAAAAGTTTAATGTCCTCAATTTCTAGAGCCATTTGACCTATTTTGGTACTACTAACATTTTCCCCTTTTTTAGCATTTATTTGAACCTCCTCTAAGTTTTTTTCCGCTACTTGGAGTTCTATATTTAATTCAGTGTTTCGATTAATATCCAATTCCATTTTTTTGTCAGTCAACCCTATTGACTTAAATTCAATAATATAAACTCCTTTGGGAACTGATAAAGAATAAAATCCATAATTATTCGTTGAAACAGCACGTTGAATTGCAGGAACTAAAACTTGAGCGCCTATCAATAATTCACCCGTAGAACCATTTGTCAATGTCCCACTTATAGTGAAATTTTCTTGGGAATTAGCTAACAAACTAAATAGAAAACAACTTATGAAAAGTAATAATCTCATTTTATAAAATAATCGATTGTGAAATTACAATTTTATGATTCACAGATTGATAAATAAATGTGTTAAAGGTTAATTTTCTTTTTTAATGGCTTTGGATTGGAAATCGCTGCAACAATCGCTTAAAAATAAATGGAGAAATTTCCGAGTGTTCTTTGTCTTTAAAGATTATAACATTGTCGTTTTTCCCAATGTAATAGGTGTAATTATAAATTCCAAAGTTGATAAACATGTTTTTCTGATGAATATTCGTTATAGTAGAAAAGTCAAATCCTAAACGTTGTAAAGTCAGCTTTTTGACAATAATTTTTTCTCCTTGATCGGTCATTAAATTGGTAATTATTGTCCAGTTTCTATTTAAAATTTTAAAAGTCTCCGAGCTGATTGATTTGGTTGTTCTCCTCACTTCCGAATGATATTTATTTTTACATTGAATCCCACAAAAAACTTTGTCGGCTCTTCCAAAAATTGATTTCTCACAAATTAAACAATTGCGATCTAGATTGTTAGTTGACTTTTTGCACATGATTTTGAGTGTTTAAACTATTTAATACTCTATTGAATTTAAGAAAAAAGTTGAATTATAGAAAGTGGTTTTGGGAAAAATAGGTGGGAGTAATCGTTTTTATCCGTTAGAATCACCTTTGAGCTTGTAACCAGTGCGTTTTCGATCAAAATTATTTTTTGATAATTATTTTTATTTGACTTAATATAAAGCCGTTTCTAACCGTTAGAAACCCCTTTCCCCTTATAACCACTAGCATTATGTGAAATTCACACTTCCCCAGTTTAACATCATCGTTAAACAATGCCTCAAATTATTTTTTCATTTCTACCCTTCATAAAACCTTCATTTCCCTCAGATTCATTAAATTCGCATTGATTTTAAAAATCGAGTAAAAATTTAGTAGCATGAAAGTATCTTACAACTGGTTAAAGCAATACGTTAATACATCTGTAACTCCTCAAGAAATGGATAAAATCTTAACAGATACAGGACTTGAAGTAGAAAGCGTAGAGAAAATTGAAGCTGTTAAAGGTGGATTAGAAGGAGTAGTTGTAGGAGAAGTGTTGACTTGTGAAAAGCATCCAGATGCTGATAAGTTAAAAGTTACAACTGTCAATATTGGTTCAGGTGAACCATTACAAATTGTGTGTGGAGCTCCAAATGTTGCAGCCGGTCAAAAAGTGATCGTTGCTACCGTTGGTTGTACACTTTATCCAAAACCAGAAGAGGCTTTTAAAATCAAATTATCTAAAATTCGTGGAGTTGAATCTCAAGGGATGTTATGTGCTGAAGACGAACTTGGTTTAGGTGAATCACATGCTGGAATTTTGGTGTTAGATCCAGCGATTGAAATTGGAACAAAAGCAGCAAGCTATTTTGAGTTAGAAGATGATTATGAAATCGAAATCGGTTTAACTCCAAATAGAGCTGATGCAATGGGACATATCGGAGTGGCAAGAGATTTAATTGCCTACTTGAATGTGCACAACAATGAAAATTTAAAATTGAACTGGCCGTCAGTTGATGCTTTCAAAAAAGGGAATGCTGATTTGAAAATTGAAGTTTCAAACGAAACAACTGAAACGTGTCCAAGATATATGGGAACTTCTATTAAAGGAGTTACCGTGAAACCTTCTCCAGCTTGGTTGCAAAAAAGATTAAGAGCGGTTGGTCTGTCTCCTATTAATAATGTTGTCGACGTGACGAATTATGTAATGCGTGAATTAGGAACACCTCTTCATGCGTTTGATACAGCTGAATTGAATTGTAAGGTGGTTGTAAAACTAGCGAAAGAAGGAGAGAAGTTTGTAACATTGGACGGAGTTGAAAGAACTCTTTCTGCTTCAAATATGATGATTACGAATGGAAACGAAAACCTTTGTATTGCAGGTGTTTTCGGAGGAAAAGATTCAGGAATTAAAGATCAAACAACAGATGTATTCTTAGAATCTGCTTATTTTAACCCTATTTCTGTTCGTAAAACGGCGAAGTTTCATGGATTAAACACAGATGCAAGTTTCCGTTTTGAAAGAGGAGTTGATCCAGGTTTAACGGAATATGCATTGAAACGCGCTGCTTTATTAATTCAAGAAGTAGCTGGAGGAGAAATCGCAATGGATATCGTTGATATTTATCCTTCAAAAATTGAGAATCAAAAAATTGAATTTAGTTTTGAGCGTTGTAATACCTTAATTGGATATGCAATTCCAAAAGAAAAAGTAATTCAAATTTTAGAAAATTTAGATATTAAAGTACTTTATGAAGCAAATGGAATCGCTCAGTTAGAAGTACCTGCTTATAGAGTTGATGTTACAAGAGAAGCAGATGTTATCGAAGAAGTATTACGTATTTTCGGATTCAACAATGTTCCTTTACCTGAAAAATTAAATACTTCTATTTTGAATTTTGCTAAACCAGATGTAGAAAAAGTACAATCTGTGATTTCAGAATTTTTAGTGGGGAAAGGATTTGTGGAAATGTTAAACAACTCGTTGACTTCAAGTGCTTACATTGAGAAATTTGGAGGAGAAGCATTTTCTTCAAATAGAAATGTGGAGATTTTAAATCCTATAAGTCAAGAATTGAGTGTGATGAGACAATCTTTAATCTTTAATACGATAGAGGTAATTGAACACAATCAAAACAGACAAAATCCCGATTTAAGAGTTTATGAATTCGGAAAAGTGTACCATAAATACGAAAGTGGGTATGCTGAAAATAAACGTTTCATTTTAGCTGTTACAGGACGTAAAGAAAAGGAACAATGGAATGCAACAAACGATTTACTTTCTTACTATTCAATTAAAGGATATGCAAAAGCAATCTTTGCACGTTTAGGTTTGGATAACATGCTTTCTGAAACTGCATTAAAAAATTCTTTGTTGCAAGACGGAGTTCAATTATCTGTATTGAAGAAAAAAGTAGGGGAAATTGGTTGGATTTCACCAGCATTGAAAAAACAATTTGGAATTAAAAATGACGTTTTCATCGCTGATTTAGATTGGGACGCAATTATCGAATGTTTAAACTACGCTAAAATTAAATACACTGAATTACCAAAAACGTTCGAAGTTCGAAGAGATTTTTCTTTGTTATTAAATAAGAAAGTGACCTTTGCAGAAATTGAAACAATCGCTAAAAATTGTGATAAAAAAATTTTACGTCAGGTTGGTTTATTTGATGTATACGAAGGAAAAAATTTAGAAGAAGGAAAAAAATCATACGCTGTTTCATTTACGTTCCAAGATCCAGAACAAACTTTAAAAGACAATCAAGTAGATGCTGTAATGGATAAAATCCGTAAGGAATTGGAAACAAAATTAGAAGCGCAATTAAGATAAGTTTAAAACTTTAATATTCCTAAAACGTCAAGTTCGCTTGGCGTTTTTTTGTTTCTAGGCAACCATTTAAATTTAGGAATTGTAATGAAAGTACAATAAATTCATTATGAAAAAACTAACTTTAATTCCGTGTATCGCTTTAGCTACTTTAATTGTAGTATCGTGTAAAAAAGAAAACGTTGAAACAACAACTAATCCAACAGGAAATGCCGCTCAACTTTCTAATTTTTTTAATTCTAATTTCTAACTACATGACAAAAAATTAAAGACATTAACATTTGATTGATTTTGAGGGTTTAATAAAATATTTGAAATATAATCTAAGCCATATTTAAAAAGACTTTTGGCTCTATAACCGTGTTTTTTAATTTTGATTTTCTGTTCGTTCA
>CANGHX010000085.1 GCA_947453715.1 Flavobacteriales bacterium
GCATAATCAGAATTCACATCTCTGTAGAACATGTTTTTCACACTTTCAAATTCTATCGCAGGAACTCCCATCATCGAAGCAATCTGATTCAAAACATTAATTTCTGTATTTGAAACAGAACCATCTGCTTTTGCAATTCCAAATAGATAGTGTATTAATTGTACACGAACTTCAGGTAATGTTCGCATTTTAATATCTAAACAAATTTGTTGCAATGGAATTTCATCCGAATCAATAAAATGCTTTAACGTTTTTAAATGTGTTGACGCATAATTTGGTCCGAATTGATTATTTAAAAACAATTTAACATAATCTAACTCAGCTTTTAATACCTTCCCATCAGCTTTCATTATAGCTGCAGACAAAGCCATTAACATCGTAGGAATATCATTTTGAGATGATCTCTGTTGATAATATTGAAATAAATCATCCGTAGAAAAACTTCTACCTTCCTTTTGAGCTTGAGCTTTTGCTGCACCTATTACATTTTGATAATTATCAATAACATTACCGATGATAAATCCTAAAATTGCTCCTAAAAAGTTCCTACCTAATAAGAAATAACCTCCAACTGCTAAAATCCACTTAAACAAAATATGCGCTTTAAATTAAAAAAAGGCGAGACTTTCATCTCGCCCTTTAAAAGTAATTATTTTTTATACTAATTCGATACTTCTATCGATGAAATGACTTAATGCCTCTCCTTTCAACATACCTTGAGAAAGTAACGCTAAATCTGTCAACTGTTTAATTTTAGAAGTTTTATCTTCCTCTTTATCAGCCGCTAAAACTTCAGATATTTTTGCATGATTTCCATTTACAACCATATTATATGTTTCAGGAAATGCACCAAAGAAACCTGCACCACCTAATTTTTGTTGTTCCATCATTCGACGAATAAACTCTGGCTGTGTAATAACAATTGGAGCATCATCTGAACTCATACTTTCAAATTGAACAATGAATTTGTCTTTATTTACAACTTGTTCAAATAAAGGTTTTAATTTTTCTTCATCTTCTTTTGAAAGTTTAGAAGGAATCTCTTCATCTTTTTGAATTAATTTATCCAATGTGTCAGCATCAACTCTTGCAAATGTTACATTATCAAAAGTTTGTTCCATTTTTGAAACAAAATGAGGCGTCAAAGGTCCTTCTAAATGCAGCACATCATATCCTCTGTCTTTTGCCTTTTTAACAAATGAAAATTGCTCTTCTGGACTATTCGTATACAAGAAAACAATTTTACCATCTTTATTTGTTTGAAGTGCTTTGATTTTCTCTTGATATTCTTCAATTGTAAAGTATTTACCTTCATCATTTTTTAATAATGTAAATCCTTTTGCTTTCTCTGCGAATTTATCATCCGACAATGAACCATATTGAACAAAAACCTGTAAATCATCCCATTTAGATTCAAAATCAGCTCTATCTTTTTTGAACATCTCAGCTAACTTATCAGCAACTTTTTTAGTAATGTGAGCAGAAATTTTCTTCACATTTCCATCGCTCTGTAGATATGAACGAGATACATTTAATGGAATATCTGGAGAATCAATTACACCATGTAATAATGTCAAGAATTCAGGTACGATTTCAGCTACGCTGTCTGTGATAAAAACTTGATTTGAATATAGATTAATTTTATTTCTTTGAACCTCAACGTTTTCTTTAATTTTTGGGAAATATAATATCCCTGTTAAATTAAACGGATAATCTACATTTAAATGAATATGAAATAACGGGCTATCAAAACTTGTTGGATATAATTCTCTGTAAAATTTATCGTAATCATCAACCGATAAGTCAACAGGAGCTTTCGTCCATGCTGGCTCAGGATTATTGATTTGATTAGGAACATCAACAGAAATACGTTTTACATTTCCTTTTTCATCTTTTTCACCTGATGGATCATCAATGTATTCCGTTTTGTTTCCGAAGAAAACGGGACTTGGTAAAAATTTACAGTATTTATTTAAAATTTCAGAAATTCTAGCTTTTTCTAAAAACTCAATTGAATCTTCAGCAATAAATAAAACGATATCTGTCCCTCTATCTTCTTTCTCTATTTCAGTTATTGTAAATTCTGGTGAACCGTTACTTTCCCATTGAACAGCTTTAGCTCCTTCATGTCTTGACAACGTTCTAATTTGAACTTTTTCAGAAACCATAAAAGCAGAGTAAAAACCTAAACCAAAATGTCCTATGATTTGTTCAGCTCCTTCTTGTCCTTTGTATTTTTGTAAAAATTCTTCTGCACCAGAAAAAGCAATTTGATTGATATACTTATCGATTTCCTCTTCAGTCATACCAATACCTCTATCTCTAATCGTTAGTGTTTTAGCTTCTTTATCTAAAATCACATCGACTCTTAACTCACCTAATTCACCTTTAAACTCACCATTTGAAGACAAAAAGCGTAATTTTTGACTAGCATCAACTGCATTTGAAACTAATTCTCTAAGGAAAATTTCATGATCTGAGTATAAGAATTTTTTAATAATTGGAAAGATATTTTCCGTTTGCACATTAATTTGTCCTGTTCTCATATTTTTTCTAATTCAAAAATTTATGAATAAACATTCTTCAATCACTATGCCATTTGAAGAATACTGACAAATAGTCATAGTGAGTTTGATTTTAGTCATTTTATTATACAAACTTTTTGATTATTTTTGAGAAGTTTATGGATTTTCTATTAGCAATATTTTACATTTTTGCATTTTCATTAGTGCTATGGTTTTATAAGCCATTAAAATTTAATTTATTACCTAATTGGATTCCAATCCTTGGATTTATTTTCAAAATTTTTATTGGTTTTATTTTCCTTCAAGTATACGTTTACCATTATCCAAAAAACGTTATTCCATCAGATTCAATTCGTTTTTTTCATGATGCAAAAGTTTTAAATGGTGTTTTCTATACTTCTGAAAAAGAATATTTCAAACTCTTACTAAGTATTGGAAACGAAAAGGAACAAATTAGACAATACTTAAGCGAAACACATCTTTGGGATTCAGGAAGACTTTCTATTTTAAATGATTTCAGAAACGTAATTAGGTTAAATAGTTTGATTTATTTCATTTCTAATGGCTCAGCTTTTATTCATATTATTTTTATGAGTTTCCTTTCATTTATTGGAATCCATCAAATATTTAAAGCAATTAGTCCAATTTCAAAATTGAAGCCAATTTATATTTTTTTCCTTTTATTATTGATACCTAGTATGCTATTTTGGACATCGGGAATATTAAAAGAACCTATTGTTTTATTGGGAATTGGATTACTTATCAGAGTCATTTTTTATAAGGAATCGTATAAAAATAAAATTTTGCCTTTTTTATTAAGTTTTATCATTTTAATCGGTTTTAAACCTTATATCCTTTTCTGTCTAATACCAGCCTTAATCTTTTCGTTACTAAATAAATACATCTTTAATTATCAGTATTACAAATCATTTATCAGTATTGTTCTGACAGCTTCTGTCATCATTCTATCTTTTCCGAAAACAGTAAATCAAATAGTTCACTACGCATACAAAAGACAAACTAATTTTGCACTATCTGGTAAAGGAGGTTTGATCATAGAAGGAAATTCATGCTTTTATCAAATTGAAAAAAAATCTGAAAAAAATATTTCAATCGACAAATTGAATTATACAGCTAAAATCTTAAAGTCAACACAAGCTATTTGTTATTCATACGATTATCATAAATTACCATTTAATGTCACACTACAACCAAATTTACATCACTACAAAATAAAATCAAACGAACCTCCTGCAAACAGCTACTTCGAGCATTCATCAATCAATAATTCAACAACTCAATTAATAAAAAATATTCCAGAAGCATTTATAAATGCATTGTTTCGACCTTTTATTACAGATTCAAATAGCAAGTTAAAATATTCAGCAATAATTGAAATTTTAAGTGTATTCTCTTTTATTTTTATTGCATTTTATTACCGTAGATCACTTTCAAAAAAAATGATAAATACCATCTTAAGTATTATTTTATTTGCAACAATATTATTACTTCTGATTGGATGGATTACTCCTATCTCTGGAGCAATTTTCAGATATCGATTCCCAGTTCAATTATCTTTAGTAATTATTGGAATATTATTAATTGACCCTGCTAAAATCAAGCAATTTTCATTTAATAAAAAAACGAAAAATGTTTGAGGCATTCTATTTTTCGCTTCTTTTTTGTGGCATATTCTACGTCATTCTCAAATCTCGTTTTTTTAAAATTGAAGAATTAAATCAATGGATTTTTCCATCAGTATTTGTATTTAAAACACTTATTGGATTTGGATTTGTTTATTATTTTCTAAACATTGGATTCAAACCCGGACAACCCTCTGATGTTGAACGTTTTTTAAATGAAGGAAAAGAATTAAACGCCGTTTTTTATAAATCTCCAAAAGATTATTTTTTAATGCTTTTTAATATCGGTGACCAACGAATATTAGCGGTAAAACAAATGAACCATGCCTTTTTATGGCGCTCAAATGGTCTGAAAATCATCAATGACACACGGAATTTAATACGTTTTCATAGTTTAGTTAATTTCATTTCTTTTGGATTCCAATCTATTCATATTTTAATTTTTGGATTTATTTCAACTAGTGGTTTGATTCTATTATTCAAAGGATTAAAGAAAATCACTTTTCTAAAACCGATCACACTTTTACTAATACTAGTCTTATTTCCTAGTTTATTATTTTGGTCTTCTGGAATACTCAAAGAAACTTTTGTATTTCTAGGCATTGGCTTTTTTATCAATGCATTATTTTATCAAGTAAATAAAATAAAAAGAAATATTTATTTACTGATTTCAATTAGCATTTTATTTTTATTTAAAACCTACATATTAATTTGTATAATACCCTCTATTATTTTCTTCAGTATATATTATAATTTATTTAAAGCCCATTTATTAAAAAGTATAATATTATTTTGTTTATTATTTACAAGTCTATTGTTGATACCCGAAATTAGAAACTCAATTGTAACAAGCATTTCAAAAAAGCAAAATCATTCCAAGAATGTTGCAATTCCTGGAGTGAATATGAGAGCTGACACTTGCTTCTATTTTTTTACACCTAAAGAATATAAAAATATCGTATTTTATCCTAAAGATACTTTAGCTTTATTAATAAATCCATGTAAAGCTACTTATAGAGCTAGAAAAAATAAATACCCTTCAAGAATAATTTATCTTCAACCAACTGGTGAAAAATGGAAAGTCAAGTTGAAAAGTTTTGGGGCATCAAGTTATTTTAAAACAACGCCGATAAATAATGAATTTTCACAATTAATAAAAAACATACCAGAAGCTCTTTCAAATTCATTTTTCAGACCTTTTCCAACTGATCGAGGAGGCAATTTGAAGTACATTATTATACTTGAAACATTTTCTCTATATGCTTTTTTATTGTTTGCCATTTACTATCGTAGGAAACTATTTTCAAATGAAAAAAGTATTATTTATTCAATCATAGTTTTTACTTTAATTTTACATTTAATTATTGGATTAATATCCTGTGTTTCAGGTGAAATTGCAAGATATAGATTACCAGGAGAACTAGGTCTTTTAGTTATAGGCTTAATTCTCATAAGACAAAAAAAATAACATGGAAATTTTATATGCAATTTTCTTCTTTTGCTTTTTTGCTTTTTTCATCAAAACAAAATTAGGTAACGATGATCTTTCAGCAAATTTACTCCTATTTGCATTCTCTATAAAGTCATTAGTAGGTGTATTTTTTATCTATTATTTTTTAAATTTTGGCTTTAAACCAGACCAACCATCTGATGTTTATCGATTTCTTCAAGAAAGTAAAATGCTAAACGATATTTTTTATAAATCTCCTTTAGATTACTTTAAACTACTTTTTGGGTTTAAAGACTATTACTTCATGAATCCAGCATATTTCAAAGATGCTTTTATTTGGAAAACAGGTAATTTCTCATTTATCAGTGATACTCGTAATTTGATAAGAGTTCATAGTGTTATACAATTCATCTCTTTTAACAATCCTTATATTCATGTATTAATTTTCAACTTTTTCACGTTAATTGGTTTAAAAAAATTGACTGAAGCATTTAAAAATCACACCAAAATAAAACTACCAATTCTCTTTTTAATCTTATTATTTATTCCTAGTCTTTTGTTTTGGACTTCTGGTATCCTCAAAGAATCTTTCATACTTATAGGAATTGGTTTTATACTTAATGCATTACTTTCATTTAAAGACAGAAAAAAAACATTGATCAATTTAACAATTGGGATAACGATTCTAGTATTTTTTAAAACCTACATTTTAATGTGTCTTATTCCATCGTTTGTATTTATTTTTATTGCTTCATTTTTTAAAAAACATAAAATAATTTGGTCGTTGGGAATTATTGGATTAGCAATATTGTCAATTTTCAGTTTTAAACCTTTTCAAAATAAGTTAACTAAAAATATTTCGAAAAAGCAATTAGATTTAATAAATGTAGGTGAAGGAGGGATTCATTTATCTGATAACAAATCAACTTATTACTTTACCCCTGATAATTACAAGAATCTTCGATTAACAAAAAATACGGGAATATTGATTTCGCCTTCCTATACGTATAAATATGATCGATTCAAACCTTTAGAAAATCCAAAATTAATTTTTATTTATCCTAATGATCAAATTTGGAATCTGAAAATTAAAATGCCAAAATCGAATAGTTATTTTAAAGTAACCAGAATAAATGATTCTTTCAAACAACTAATATTTAATATTCCTGAAGCGTTAATAAATGCTTTTTTTAGACCTTTCGAATTTAGTAATCAAGGGCTCTTACAAAAAATGAGTTTCATAGAGATGCTATTTATTGCATCATTCATTCTATTTTCATTCTTTAACAAAAGAAAATTAAGTAGTTCAGAAAAACTAATCATTGCAAGTCTTTGCATTTTTGCTTTTGTACTTTTATTACTCATTGGGTGGACTACCCCAATTACAGGTTCTTTAGTTCGATTTAGATTTCCTGCTCAACTAGCTTTGATTTTAGTATCAATTATCATAATTAAATTTAATAATAAACGCATTTTCAATGAGTAAATACGTATTAATTACAGGTGCAACTTCAGGATTTGGAGAAGCCTGTGCTAGAATTTTTGCACAACACAATTGGAACTTGATAATTACAGGTCGAAGAGAAGATCGTCTTAATCTATTAAAAAGCGAATTAACCTCTGAATTTAATATCGATGTAATTTCAAAAGTATTCGATGTTAGAAATTTAGATGAAGTAAATAATGCCTTTCAATCTTTAGGTAAAGAGGTTCAAAATTCACTCGAGATCTTGATTAATAATGCAGGGCTTGCTGTTGGCAGAGGTCCATTGGAAGATGGGGTTGTGGATGATTGGGAACGAATGATTGACACAAATGTCAAAGGTTTACTATATGTGTCGAAAGCGATAATTCCGATTTTAAAAACAAATAAAAAAGGGCATATATTCAATATTGCAAGTATCGCAGGTAAAGAAGTTTATCCTGGTGGAAATGTATATTGTGCAACTAAACATGCAGTAGATGCTCTTTCTCAAGGTATGCGAATGGATTTAGTTCATGACAATATTAAAGTAACAAATATTGCACCAGGTGCTGCTGATACTGAATTCTCTATTGTTCGTTTTAAAGGAGATGAAAAAACTGCAAAAAGCGTCTATGAAGGTTTTCAACCTCTACTAGCAAACGATATTGCGGAAACAATATATTTTGTAGCTACTCGACCAGCACATGTAACAATCAATGACTTGGTTATCATGCCGACAGCCCAAGCAAGCGCAACAATATTTCACAAAGTTTAAAAAGATAAATAATATCATATTTTCGTCTTCTTTTAATATTTAACTTTACCTTATGAAAAAGTTATTAATCTATATTTCAGCGAGTTTAATCTTGTTTGCTTGTGGTAAAAAACCTGAAAGCACATTACCGACAATTGAATCTATTACAGAATCTGTATACGCTTCGGGTTCTGTTGAAAGCATTGATCAATATCAAGTATTTGCATCTGTGAATGGTATTATTAGTAGTGTAAATGTTTCTGAAGGAGATCTTATCAATGCAAAAACTAAATTGTTTTCAATTTTCAATGAATCTTCCAGAATTAACAGAGAAAATGCTGAATTGAATGCTGAATTTTCGGATGTAAATTCAAATAATTCAAAATTAAACGATTTAAAACTCGCAATTGAATTAGCCAAAAATAAAATGTTGAATGACTCAATTACTTTTAGTCGTCAAAAAATCCTTTATAGCAAAGAAGCTATTTCATCTTCGCAACTGGAACAAAGTGAATTAGTTTATCAAAGTTCAAAAACAAATTATCTATCCAATCAATTAAAGTATATTGATTTAAAGAAACAATTAAATCTGACGGATAAGCAATCGAAAAACAATGTCAAATTAACACGTGAATTAGAAAATGATTTTTCTATTACAAGTGATATTAAAGGACGAGTGTATAGCATCTTGAAAAAGAAAGGAGAAATGGTCAATACTCAAACTCCTTTAGCGATAATTGGAGATGCAAAAGCATTTAAAATAGTAATGGAAGTTGATGAATATGATATTATTAAAATAAAAAAAGGGTTAAAAATTGTTGTTTCATTAGACAGTTACAAAGGTCAGACTTTTGAAGCGGTAGTTTCTAAAATTGATCCAATTATGAATGAGCGTTCTAAAACTTTTACAATAGAAGCTGCATTTATTAAACAACCTCCTGTTTTATACCCCAACTTAACATTAGAAGCGAATATTGTGATAAAAACCAAACAGAATATTCTTACAATACCTCGAAAATTCTTTATAAATGATCAATATGTCGTTTTAGAAAATGGAGATAAAAAATATATCAAAATTGGATTAAAAGATTTTGAAAAAATAGAAGTATTAAGTGGCTTAGCCAAAACTGATAAGATTATAATCCCCGCTAAATAAATGAACACTAAACTGATATTTAGCATTGCCAAAGCATTAATGTTAGCGCGTTGGAAACAAACTCTTGTTGCTGCAGTTGGTGTTGTATTTAGTATAACAATGTTTGTTACTCTTTTAGGTTTTATGAATGGTCTAAATGATTTATTAGATTCATTAATACTTAATCGAACTCCTCACATTCGCCTTTACAACGAAATAAAACCAACAAAAATTCAGCCTATTGATAAAGATCCAAATTACAAGTCTTCTCATAATTTTGTTGAATCTGTCAAACCAAATGGAGGACGATTAGAAATTTACAACAATGCAGCTATAATGAGTACCTTGAAAAAGGACAAACGAATTCTAGGTATTTCTCCTAAAATTGCTGCCCAAGTATTTTATAATGTTGGAGCAATTGATATGACAGGAACTATTAGTGGTATCGATGTGGAAGCAGAAAATAGACTTTTTAAATTCAGTGAATATGTAGTTGGTGGGAACTATATTGATTTAAAAAATGTTCCAAATAGCATAATACTAGGAAAAGTAGCTGCTGAAAAAATGTTAGCTGAAATTGGTGATGTAATTCAAGTCACTTCAGCTAAAGGAGAACGAATGCAATTAAAAGTAGTTGGTTACTTTCAATCAGGTCTTCAAGACATCGATAAAGTTCAAAGTTATGCTTCGATCAGTACTGCTCAAAAAATCCTTGGCAAAACGAATAATTATATTACAGATATTCAAATAAAATTAAATGATATCACCAAAGCGCCTGAAATTGCAAAAGAATTTAGTGAAATATTTGAAGTCGATGCCGTTGATATTCAGACCGCAAATGCTCAATTTGAAACAGGAAGTGATATTCGTTCATTAATTTCTTATGCTGTAGGCATAACATTATTAATTGTTGCAGGTTTTGGAATTTACAATATTTTAAATATGATGATTTTTGAAAAAATGGATTCCATAGCTATTCTAAAAGCGACAGGTTTTTCGGGTAAAGAAGTTCAAAAAGTGTTTATTCTTATTGCTCTTTCAATCGGTATTGTTGGTGGATTATTTGGACTACTTTTTGGTTTTGTTTTTTCATTCATTATTGATAATTTACCATTCAATACAGCCGCAATTCCGACTGTTACAACATTCCCTGTTAATTACGATTTAAAATTCTACTTAATTGGTACACTCTTCTCAATTATCACAACTTATTTAGCAGGTTATTTCCCAGCTAAGAAAGCAAGTAAAATAGATCCTGTCATTATCATTAGAGGAAAATAATATGAGTGAAATAGTTTTACAAGCAAAGAATATTGAAAAAAGCTTTCATGATCCGATTACGATTAAAGTTCTCAATGAAATAAATTTCAGTATCAATAAAGGCGAATTCGTTTCTGTTATTGGGAAATCAGGATGTGGTAAATCGACTCTCCTTTACATACTTTCTACTATGGATACTGATTATGATGGTGAATTATTAATTGACCAAATCAGTATGAAAAACAAAAAAGAAGCTGAATTAGCTAAAGTCAGAAATGAAAAAATTGGATTTGTTTTTCAATTTCATTATTTGTTAAATGAATTTTCTGTTTTAAAAAATGTCATGCTTCCTGGATTAAAACTAGGAAAATACTCTGCAAAAGAAGTCGAATTTCGAGCAATGGAAAAGTTGAAAATTCTAGGAATTGAAAACGAAGCTTTAAAAATGCCAAATCAACTTTCTGGGGGACAAAAACAAAGAGTTGCGATTGCAAGAGCTTTGATTAACGACCCATTAATTATCATGGGAGATGAACCTACAGGAAATTTAGATAAGAAAAATAGTCAAATTGTTTTTGATGTATTTAAAGAATTAGCCATCGAAGAGAAACAAACACTGCTAATTGTGACACATGATGGTGAATTTGCTCAGAAATCTGATCGAATCATTGAAATGGAAGACGGTAAGATAATTAGACAATAAAAAAGGTGTCTTCGAGCTAGCGAAGACACCTTAGAAAATATTTAATTTTACTTTAGATCTTATAAATCATCTGGTAAAGCTGCTTCTTTTAATTCTTTGTGCTTTGGTTTTAATTTATCAATAAAAACAACTCTTAATTTTTCACCATCTGGAGAATAAATCATCTCAGAGATTCCATTAGTAATAGTTGGTTTTTGCTTTTTCATGTTTTTAAAATCTTTATCGTAAAGCTCAGTTGTATTATCAGCATATCTAAGCAATATCGAAACGATTGTTCCATTTTCAACTCTTGCTTTTCCTGAAACACAATTCACAGTTCCGTCAGAGTTAAAAAAACTAATGATAACGTTATCGTGCATTGCATCAGCAACAGTTAACGCACCTCTTTTTGTAAAAGCTTCTTCTAATTTTTTAAAACAGTCTGATTGAGAATAAGAATTAAATCCAAAGAATAGTAGAGCAAGAATTAATAAACTTTTTTTCATAATTATAATTTTTTTGGAGGCTTCTCCGATTCAAATATAAAACATTTCATCGAAAATCGTCTATTACCAACTTGATTTTTTTTATTTTTGACGAAATTCCATTTCCATGAGTACAAAACAAATAGCAGACCATTTTTTAGAGGCACAAGAAATTTTGCAAAAATTTAACAATTCGGAAAATTTTGCAAAAATTGAAAATGCAGGAATTTTAATGGCTTCATCAATTAAAAATGGTGGAAAAATATTAAGTTGTGGAAATGGTGGTTCGATGTGTGATGCAATGCATTTTGCCGAAGAATTAACAGGAAGATACAGAGAAAATAGAAGAGCTCTACCTGCTATTTCTATTTCTGACAACAGTCACATGTCTTGTGTTTCAAACGACTATGGCTATGACTTTGTGTTTTCTCGTTATATAGAAGCTTTAGGTAAAGAAGGGGATGTTTTATTAGCAATATCTACATCGGGAAACTCTAAAAACGTACTATTAGCAATCGAGGCAGCAAAAAAAAATGGAATGAAAATCGTTGGACTAACTGGAAAAGATGGAGGTAAAATGGCTAATCTATGTGATGTAGAAATCCGTGCACCATTCTCTAATTTTGCTGATAGAGCTCAGGAAATTCACATCAAAGTAATCCATTCATTAATTGATTTCATTGAAAATAACATTGAATAATGCAAATAAAAATAGGACATAATTTCATTTTTTAATCTTTAACTTAATTAAAAGAATATTTCGTTAATCCACTGTTTAACAAACACTAAACAGCTCTTAAAAATGAGTTGTTAAC
>CANGHX010000086.1 GCA_947453715.1 Flavobacteriales bacterium
CCTTACATTCTGTTCAAACTCTAAGAAATAAAAAAGATTGAGGTTATATCTTATATTGAATATACTTGATAGTTATTTGACATATAATGAACTCTCAATCTTTTCACTTTTTTATGTAAAAATATTAATGATACAAACATAGGAGGCATCTAAGATTCTTGTTTTCTTTTATGCCTTATATGGTTTAAATTTTTACTTATTCAGCATCTTAACCGCATTGTTCACATTCACGAAACCACCTGAAATACACAATTGTTTCACTTTTTTCTTTTTCTTAGAACCTGGGATTTTTACTTTCTTTTTGTAAGTCACAACAGATTTCATTATGATTGTTCTCACTTCTTCTGCTTTTAATTCAGGGTAATAAGAACGAATAATTGCTGCTGCTCCAGCTGTTGCAGGGGAAGCCATACTTGTTCCTGAACTTGTTTTATACGCATTGTTATCTGGAACTGTTGAATAAAGATCAACTCCAGGCGCAAAAACATCCACTTTCTTTTGACCGTAATTTGAGAAATCACCGATCAATGTTTTACCAGCTTTGAATGAACTTGCTCCAACTTGAATCCAGTTTTTAGCAGTATCTCCAGATAATAATTCTCTATTTGGGAAAGACAATTCCACATCATTGTCTTTAGATTCATTACCTGCCGCATGAATCAACAATACATCTTTCGAACGAGCATAAGCAACAGCATCATCTACCAACTTTTTATCCGGAGAATAATATTTACCAAAACTCATGTTAATGATTGTCGCCCCATTATCAACTGCATAACGAATTGCATTAGCGATGTCTTTATCTCTTTCGTCACCATTTGGAACAGCTCTAACAGGCATGATGACAACATTCTCAGCAATTCCATTCATTCCGATTCCATTGTTTCTAGAAGCAGCAATAATACCTGAAACGTGCGTCCCGTGAAATGCATCTGGACCTTTAACTCGATTACATCCATAATAACGTTCTGTTAAGTCATTTGGATTATCTCCAACCACAACAGTTCTTAATGAATCCATATTCATTGTATTGCATTGAATGGTGTGTTCTAACATCTCTTTTCCTTCTGTTAATTGAGCTTCCAATTCAGCAACATCAATTCCCATCATGAAAATCAATTTCATACGTTTTTGAATCTTTTCTTCTCTTTCGTTAGCTGGGGTGTAATTTTTAATTGCTTCTTTATCAAGCTTTCCATTATTCTTATTCTTAACATTCACCAAATAATCACTGAAAACACCAATTCCAATTAACTGTTTTTGTTGTTCAGCCAATTCTTTATTGAACGTAATTCTAATTTTCTTCCAATCTTCAAAAGTTTTTAATTCTTCACCTTTTAGGTTTAAAGTGTCTTTTGTAGCATAAAGGCGTTTTCCTTTTTGGAAAATACGAGCCATTTCAGTTGCTTCGTAATTGATATCTTGCTCTTTTCCTCCTAGGAAACTCCATCCATTTACATCATCGATATAACCATTTTTATCATCGTCTATTCCGTTGTTTGGAATTTCGTCTTCGTTGACCCAAATAACATTTTTTAAATCTTCATGTTCTGTATCAACTCCACTATCGATCACTGCAACGATGACTTTCTTTCCTTTCTTTCCTGCTAAAGTTTTATAAGCTTCTTCTGAACCAACTCCATAGACTTTATCTTTCAATGGATCTAAAGTTGGCCAATTTTCTGGTGCTTTCTCTTGCGCAAATGAAACTGAAAAAGCGAAACAAGTAACTGCTGTAAATAATGATTTCATATTCTTAATAGTTAATTTCTAGTAAAAATCGTTCAACGATAAACGAACGACACTCAACAAAAGTAGTTAACTTTTAATTGAAGCTTGAAAGATTTATATAAAGGGAATAGTTTTGTGGATGGTTGATGAGAATTTGAGGTTGAGTGGGTAATTATTTCGAAAATTTATTGTCAATATCCATTTGCTCATGTAGGATTCTAGTAATCTCAAT
The DNA here is from genome assembly GCA_947453715.1 of Flavobacteriales bacterium. Classification (GTDB taxonomy): domain Bacteria; phylum Bacteroidota; class Bacteroidia; order Flavobacteriales_D; family Crocinitomicaceae; genus CAIUKX01. Next base: position 1,964 of record CANGHX010000086.1, read on the forward strand.
TTTATGATTTTCTAATAACCGATAAAAAATGAGATGTTTTTCTATTTTTTGAGCAAATAACCTAGGAAATATTTGAGAATAATCTTTACCTAAATTTGGTTTTTCAGATAGCTTAACGCACATTTTAATTATCATGTGATAATATTTTTTTCAGCCTGTTGCTCTGACCAAGTTTCAATTGTGTATTCCCAAATTTCTGTTAAATCTTCAACCACCTTATTTGTGAATATGCACTTCGACATTATTTAAGCTTTGATTTTAACATTTTCAAATGGTCTTCAGGATTAAAATCGGTAGCTAATCCACTATTAACTCCACTTTCTATTGATTGTTTTAGTAATAAGTGTTTTTTCTCATCTTCTTCTAACAATCGTAATCCTGCACGTACAACTTCACTTGCATTTTTATAACGCCCTTCAAGTGAAACCGATTGTATAAATTGATCGAAATAACTTCCCAATGATATTGATGTATTCTTAGACATAAAGACAATTTTACATTAAAGGTGCCAATTATTGGTAATAATTTATAATTTTTAAAAATTATTCTCCAACTTTAAACCATGGAATGATTTCACAATTTTGTCGAATATAATTTTCGTTCCCTGTATAAATCAACTTTTTAGAAACTTTTTTATTGATCGCTGTTTTTTCAAAATAATTCAACCCTTTCATCTGATTAGTCATGATGGTTTCGGTTGATTTGATTTCATGAACAATTAATTCTTGATTTTTTGAAAATAACAAATCGATTTCATTTCCTGCTGAGTCTCTCCAAAACCAACTTTCAACAACTTCATTTTTGTGATACATTCGTTTGATATGTTCAGCAATAATCATATTTTCAAATAAAGCACCTTTAATTGGATTTGTCATTAAATAATCAGTATCATTTAACCCTAAAAGATGACAAAGTAAGCCCGAATCATAAAAGTAAATTTTTGGTGTTTTTACTAATCTTTTACTAAAATTTTCGAAATAAGGTTGTAAAGTAAAAACCACATAACTACTTTCTAAAACTGTTAACCATGACTTTGCTGTTGGTTGAGAAATACCGCACTCATTTGCTAAGGAATTCAAGTTTAGCAATTGACCAGCTCTTGTTGCTAAAAGTGATAGAAATTTTTTAAATAACCCTAAATTTTTCACTTCTAATAACTCTGTTATATCACGTTGAACATAGGTTTCGATATAGTTTGAATAGAAAATTGTTGAATTTATTTCTCTACTAAAAATTGCCGGATAAAATCCTTTAATAAGTGAAGATAAATAATTAGAATTCAATAAATTTTCTGATTTCAATTCTTGAAAATCAAACGGGAATAATCGAAATATTGCAACTCTACCAGCCAAACTTTGCGTGATATTTTGCATTAAATGAAAGTTTTGAGAACCTGAAAGTATATAGTGCCCCATACTATTTTCTTCATCTACTTTAGATTGTAAATAAGAAAATAAAGAGGGAACACGCTGAACTTCATCAATAATTGTTTTCCCACTAAACCGCTTCAAAAATCCATTTGGATCTTCAATTGCGAATTCTCGATTATCAGGGTTTTCTAAATTGATATATTCATATTCAGGAAAAGTAGATTTCAAAAAAGTTGTTTTACCAGATTGTCGAGGACCTGTTATTGCTATTATAGGATATTTATCAATCAATTGATCAACACTTTTTTTAATTTCTCTTGTAATTTTCATACTACAATAATAGTACATATTTTGAAATTACACAAGTTCTATTTTGAAATTACATGTCTTTAATTTTGAAATTGCATGCTTTTAATTTTGAAATTGCATAATAAAATATGAGGTAATTAATCGATACTTGATTAAGCGAAGTCGTGTTGATTGAGCTGAGTCCGAAATCTCGAACGAAATCAACTCCAGCTCGTCCCTTCTTTACCATCTTTCACAACGATCCCTGCTGCTGCAAGTCCGTCACGGATTTTGTCAGAAGTTGTCCAATCTTTGTTTTCACGAGCAGTCTTACGAATGTCTAAAACCAAATCCATTACTGGTGCTAATTTTGAATCCGTAGAAGCTTTTGAAAGCGATAATCCTAATACGTCTAATACAAATGAAGTTAATTCAGTAGAAAGTAATTCTAAATCAGCTTTTGAGATCGTAGCGTTTCCGTCTGAGATTGAATTAATGTATTTCACCGCTTCGAAAATATTTGCTAATAAGATCGGTGCGTTGAAATCATCCCCCATTGCTTTGTAGAAACTTGCAACAATTGCTTGAACATCTTGAGAAGAAGTTTCAACTGTTGGTAATTTTTCTAATTTATCAATTGCTTCTGACAAACGAGTAAATCCTTTTTCTGCAGCGTTTAGTGAGTCTGAAGTGAAATCCAAAGTACTTCTGTAATGCGCTTGCATCATTGAAAATCGAATCACATTAGGCGCATATGGTTTGTCAAAAACAGCGGTTGTTCCTTCTACAATTTCTTTCGGTAAAAAGTAATTCCCTAAAGATTTACTCATTTTTTGACCGTTCACATTCAACATGTTGGCATGCATCCAATATTTCGCTGGATTACAACCCAATGAACCACAGTTTTGAGCAATCTCGTCTTCGTGATGCGGAAATTTTAAATCTAAACCTCCACCGTGAATGTCAAATTGTGAACCTAAATATTTTGTGCTCATAGCAGTACATTCGATGTGCCAACCTGGATTTCCATTACCCCAAGGTGAACGCCAAATTTGCATATCATCTGGATTTGCTTTTTTCCATAGAGCGAAATCGGCAAAGAAACGTTTTTCATCTTGTGCATTCAAGGTTCTTGTTTCTTCCGCTAATTCGTCTACTTTACGTCCACTTAAAATTCCATATTCGAACTTTTCACTGTAAGCTCTCACATCAAAATAAACTGAACCATTTACAACATAAGCAAAACCATTCTCAATAATTTGTTCGATGATTTCGATTTGTTCTTGAATGTGTCCTGTTGCTGTTGGCTCAATATTAGGAGGCAACATATTGTAAATACGTTGTAATTCTTGGAAATTAACATTGTATTTATAAACGATTTCTAATGATTGTACCTGTTCCAAACGAGCCACTTTTCCGATGCTATCTACATCATCTCCAGTACTGTTTGTAATGTGACCTGCATCGGTAATGTTACGCACGTATTTTACTTGATACCCTAATTTCAAAAGGTAACGGTAAATCATATCAAAATTGATAAACGTACGCATGTTTCCCATGTGCGGTTCGCTGTATAACGTCGGTCCACAAACATACATTCCAACTCTATTTTCGTGTATCGGTTCAAATTTTTCTTTTTGACCTGTTAAACTATTGTAAATAAAAAGTTCGTTTGTAATTGTGCTCATAACGTTATCCTGTGATTTTTCACGAAATTAATGAAAAGATTGAAAGTAAAAGTGATTTGAAAGCTGATTATTTGCTTGTTTTCTTAGGTAAACTTCTTAAAAAAGTAAAAATCCTTTTTCTAAACAAGACTAATAATAAGATGTAAGGAAGAAACATTAAGTATAAAATACCAAAATTGATATTACTTCCGAATGATGATTCTTCTAAATCAGTGGCTTGTTCTGATAATAATTTACATTGTGAACATCCTTGTCCAAACACATCTATTACTAGAAGTGATAAACAAATAATTAAGAATATTCTAACTGTATTTTTCATGAGTTAAAATTAATAATAATTCAATTGATTAAAAATGATTTTCGTCATTATTCTTTACTCTAAAATCAGATTCTTTAGTAGAATGTACCAATCAATGAGTAAAGGATTAGAACAAAAAGAAAAATTCAACTAACTTTGAGTTCAGTTTATCAAAACATCAAAATGAAATACATATTTATATACATATTAGCAGTTGTAACAATTATCTCAAGTTGTGGAGGTTCTAAATCTAAAACTGCTACCACAACAAACATCGATAGCTTAATCGTTCTTTATCCTGACAGCATGCCGATTTTAATCAAACACGGTCAGAAAATGATGAAAGAATTTGATTTTTCTAAAGCAATCGCTGATGGGGCAAAAGCATTTCATAAAGACAGTAATAACATCGAAGCTAGAATGTTATATGCAGATGTTTTAAATAATCGTCCAACGAGAACATTTACAGATGTCATGGAAGCTCAAAGACATTTCAACGTGATTATCAAAAAAGAACCTAGAAACACAAAAGCACTTGTAGGATTAGCAACAACTTACAGTCAACAGCAAGATTTTGAAAAAGCGTTTCAGTACATTAATAATGCGTTGAAAATAGATGCAAAATACAGAGATGCTTATGTTTTAAAAGGAACGATTTATTTACAAATTGGGAATAAAGAATTAGCAAAATCATCTTATGAAACTGCTGTACAACAAGATCCAACATTTTATGAAGCATATTTGATGTTAGGAACAATCTATGAATCAGAGAACAATCCAATTTGTTTAGAATATTATACTACTGCAACTAAAATTCAACCAAAAAATCCAGATGTACTTTATGCTTTAGCTTATGCAGATGTGAAGTACAATAAAGTGAATCAAGCGAAAAGATTGTACCGTAAAATGATTCAAATTGATTCAACTTACCACGAAGCATTATTTCAATTGGGTTACATCAAACAATATGTTGAAATGGAGAGAGACAGTGCCATGTATTTTTACAAAAGTGCCATCAAATCAAACTTCCAATTCGTAGAAGCGTATCATAATTTAGGTTTATGTTACGAAGAAATGGGCGACAAAACGCATGCTTTAGAATCTTTCGGAAAAGCTTTAAAATTCAACCCGAATTATACTTTATCTAGAACTGAAGCAAATAAATTGAGATAATGCGAATTCATCCAAAGTACATTCAAATTATTGGCGATGCTGTCATTCCTTTATTAGGTTTCTTTGTTTGGAGTTGGAACATTTACTTTATCCTCCTTTTTTATCTGCTTGATCTGTTAGTTAAAGAAGTCGTAATGCATTTTAAATCAAATCGCATTGTGAAATTTCAATCTGAAATCGGATTAATAAACACTTCTTCAAAAAATGAATTGAAATTTCGATTCTTAAGCAGTATTCTTCTAATCTTTAGCTTATTTGTTATTCATTTTGCTTTAGTCGTAAAAGACAATAATTTTAATTTACTGAAAGAATTAATTGATTTTTGGAATTATAAAGACATGGGATTTGCTCAAGGTTATATTCTAATTCCATTGGTAATCGTTATGGGATTCATGCAATATAAAAATGAATTTATTCTCCCTAAATTATATGAAAATCAGTCATTAGATATTATCTGGAAAAAACACATTAAAGCATTAATCGTTTTGTTAAGTTTTTCAAGTTTAACGTTTGGAATACTTCAATTTGTAAAAATCAATGATTTGATATTGGTGATTGGTGTTATTGGAATTTCAAGCGCTTATCAGTTTTTTGAAATTCGTAGTCAATTTACAAATAAGAAATAACTTAAAATAGATTTTCATATAATTAAAAAAGCCAAACACTATTAAAATGCTTGGCTACTTTTTCTTTAAAAGCTCTAAATTGCTCCCTTTTTTTGTTTCCTTGGATAAATTTGAAATTTACGTGCAAGTTGCAAGTAAATTCCACTTCCTTTGCTATAACTACTATAAAGATATTGCTTAGAACTTACATCGTCGTATATATTAATTCGAGTATTAACTTGTGTCATTTGTCTAAATCCATGATTGTAAAATATACTTACATCAAACAAATAATTGTCTTTCACATGTATTTCTGAGGATAAGCCAAAATGAACAAAAAAATTCTGAAGAGACATTACTGATGTAGCTGAATATCGATATAAATAAGTTTTCTCATCTACTTGAGCATTAGATTCCAAAATTAACAACGGCCCAGTAGCATGATTTTTTTTATATGCATAATCAAATCCTCCGATCAAATAAATCGTTGATTTATTATTAAACTCTTTCAACTTCAATGATGTACGAAAGTATGTACGTGGAAACGCACGTCCATGTCTATATAAAATCATATCATCATAATAATAATTAACATATCCATTTTTCATCATTTCATGAAAAGTAAACCCAGATTGTGTTTGATCACCGCTCAATCCTAACTCAAAAATAAGATTCCCTTTTTTTGTTTTAGCTCCAATTGTAAATCCTAAATCCAATGAATTAAAGATATTTTTGGTCAAGTTCATATTACTATAATGATAATATGGACTTGGATTTATCGAATAACCACTGTATAAAAAAGGCTGAGTTGAACTTACACACGATTTGAAATTTACAGTTGGCTTAACAAAAAATGATAATTGCGCGTGTGTTTGAAATATTAAAAATATTGTACTTAAAAAAGTAAAAAAATTCATAATAAATAAAATATTAGAGTTGTTAAATTGATTTGAAATTTAGATGTAAAAATACTATTTTTGAGATTTAGAATTCAGAAAAAATTAAGCTAAAATTAAATCTCCCCCATCAACTCCAACGTTTCTTTCGACGCTGCTTGTTCAGCCATCTTTTTAGATGTTCCTTTTCCTTGTCCGTAATTAACACTGTTGACTTTCGCTTGAACTAAATACTCCCAAGAACCTCCTAAGTTTTCTTCCGTAAGAACTTCAAATTCAAGTTTCAATTGTTTTTTCTGACTCCAAATAAATAACTTCGATTTGAAATCAATTTCTTCTTCCAATAAACGATTTAAATCAACGTATTTTCTGAAGACATGATGGTTAATTGACTTTTTAACTGCATTGAATCCGCCATCTAAATAAATGGCCCCCATAATCGCTTCAAAAGCGTTTCCTTCCAATGTATTTAAATTGATCGAACGTCCTTTTTGATAACGAATGATTTCTCTTAACTCCATATCCTCGGCAATCGTAGACAATGTTTTTCTACTCACTAATTTGGATTTGATTTTTGTTAAGTATCCTTCATCTTCGTTTGGAAAACGGGTATACAGATATTCAGCGATGACCGCATCTAAAATGGCGTCACCTAAAAATTCTAAACGTTCGTTAGAAGATTCGGAATTGTTATTGCTTAAAGATTTGTGTGTTACTGCTTCAAAAAAATAATGTACTTTTCTAGGACGGTATCCAAACCGTTTCAGGATAAATCGAATAATTAGTAATTCATCCTTTGATCTCTTTCCTGTGAAAAATAAGAAGCGGGATAACAATTATTTTTGATATTTCTTAACAATAATACTTGTATTATGTCCTCCAAATCCGAATGTATTTGAAATAGCATAATTTACAACACGATTTTGCGCTTTATTAAACGTAAAGTTTAATTTATTATCTATCGCTGGATCGTCTGTAAAGTGATTAATTGTTGGAGGAATAATATCATGTTGAACAGCCATAACACATGCAATCGCTTCAATTGCTCCAGCAGCACCTAATAAATGTCCTGTCATTGATTTTGTTGAACTGATGTTCAAGTTGTAAGCATGATCACCAAAAACATCTTTAATTGCTTTAACTTCAGCAATATCTCCTAATGGAGTTGATGTTCCGTGAACGTTTACATAATCAATTTTAGTAGCATCAATTTCAGCATCTTCTAAAGCAGCAATCATTGTGTTACGAGCACCAATTCCATCTGGATGTGGAGCTGTCATATGATAAGCATCTCCAGACATACCACCACCTACAACTTCAGCGTAGATTGTTGCACCTCTTTTGATTGCGTGTTCATATTCTTCTAAAATAAGTGCACCTGCACCTTCACCTAAAACGAAACCATCACGATCTAAATCAAACGGACGAGATGCTGTTTCTGGAGAATCATTACGAGTAGATAATGCTTTTAATGCATTAAATCCTCCCATTCCCATTTGGTTAACAGCAGCTTCAGAACCACCAGTAACGATTGCATCAGATTTTCCTAAACGAATCATATTGAAAGCATCAATAATTGCATTCGTTGCAGAAGCACAAGCAGAAACAGTTACATAGTTTGGTCCTCTTAAACCATATTTAATAGAGATATGACCTGCTGCGATATCAGCAATCATTTTAGGGATAAAGAATGGATTGAAACGTGGCGTTCCATCTCCTGAGAAGAAATTTTCAGCTTCGTCTTGGAAAGTTTTTAAACCTCCAATACCTGAACCCCAAATAACTCCAATTCTATCTAAATTTGGATTTGACTCCATAAGACCAGAGTGCACCATAGCTTCTGTAGCAGAAACCATGGCGTACTGTGAAAATTGGTCTAATTTTCTTGCTTCTTTACGATCGATAAATTCTTCAACATTGAAGTCTTTAACCTCGCAAGCAAAATGTGTTTTGAACAAAGATGCATCGTATTGTTTCACTGGCGCCGCACCACTTTTCCCTTGTTTTAATGCTTCCCAATATTCAGTAAGCGTATTACCAATAGGTGTAAGTGCACCTAACCCCGTTACAACAACTCTTTTTAATTCCATAAAGGATAAACTTTGTTCAACAATAAGATTCTAAAAATTTATTAGTTTGAGTGCTCCTCGATGTAAGTGATAGCATCTCCAACTGTTTGGATTTTTTCTGCTTGATCATCAGGAATTGCGATGTTGAATTCTTTTTCAAATTCCATAATCAACTCAACTGTATCTAGAGAATCAGCACCTAGATCATTTGTGAAGCTTGCTTCGTGATTTACTTCGCTTTCTTCAACACCTAATTTATCTACAATGATAGATATTACTTTTGCTTTGATTTCAGACATTTCTAATTTTTTTAATAATTACAGTTTGCAAAGAAAAAAACATTGTGGCAAAAAACAAAATTATTTACTCATATTATTCTACTCATTTACTATTCAATCTATACAATATGACGTCAAGAGTATATGTTTAAAGGGATTAATTCAATTTATGAATGTTGTTTTTTTTATGTTAAATTTTTCAACTGAAAGTCAAAATTGCTGTTTTTAAGGTTTTTTTAACTAAAAAGGTGAGAACTTTTGGGTTATAAACGACTATACTTTCTAACTTTACACCATGGAGAAAATAAAATTAGCGATTTTTGCTTCTGGATCTGGGTCAAATGCAAAGAATATTATTCAGCATTTTAAAGACCATTTATCGATTGAAATTGAGTTTGTATTATCGAATAAATCGGATGCTCCAATCGTTTTTTGGTGCAAAGAGAATAATATAAATACAGTTGTTCTTGATAACGAAAAAGTTGATGATGGAAATTTGTTAAATTCCATTTGCAAAGAGAGAGCGATAAATTTTATCATTCTTGCAGGATATTTAAGAAAAATTCCAGCTGAATTAATTCATGCTTTTGAAAATAAAATGATCAATATCCACCCTTCTCTCTTACCAAAATTTGGAGGAAAAGGCATGTATGGAAATCACGTTCATAAAGCGGTAAAAGAAGCTAACGAAAGCCAAACGGGAATCACTATCCATTATGTAAACGAAAATTTTGATGAAGGAAAGTATATTGCACAATTTTATACTGAAATCATCGCTTCTGATACAATAGAAAATATACAAACAAAAATACATTTGTTGGAACAAAAGTATTTTCCATCAGTTATTGAAAAAACAATTATTGCTTAAAACGTCATAAAATGTTCGAATTTTTAAATGTATTTAATACGGGTGAATTGTTCAAAGCTTCAATGGTTCTTTTTGCTGTAATTGATATCATTGGTTCAATTCCATTAATTATCAAATTAAAAGAAACGTCAGGTGATATCAGCGAATTGAGAGCAAGTCTTGTTTCATTAGGAATCATGATTGGTTTTTTCCTTTTAGGTGAAAGTATTTTGAAGTTATTTGGTGTGACTATTCAATCGTTTGCGGTTGCAGGTGCATTGATCATATTTGCTATGGCACTCGAAATGATTTTAGGGGTTAAATTGTTTAAAGACTCTGTTTCTGGAAAAACAGCGAGTGTAGTTCCTTTAGCTTTTCCTTTAATTGCTGGAGCTGGAACGATGACTTCTCTTGTTTCTTTAAAAGCAGAATTTCATGACATCAATATTATATTGGCTATATTTATAAATATCTTAATCGTTTATTTAGTTTTAAAATCTACCAATAAGATTGAAAGATTACTAGGTGAAACAGGAATCGCTATCATGAAAAAAGTATTCGGAATTATTTTGTTAGCAATCGCTGTGAAGTTATTTACAACGAATATGAAATTAATGTTTGAATAACATTTAAGAATCAAAAAAATGAAAAAGACAAGTACTGAGAAAGAATTACGTTACGA
>CANGHX010000087.1 GCA_947453715.1 Flavobacteriales bacterium
CCACCCATTGATTTAATTCTTAATCGAGCATGCAAAGCCACTTCATGTAGAATCTCATTGACCAAGACTGTCTCTTTTTTCAATTTTAATTCTCCACGATCCAATACAGCACTTTGAAGAATTTGCTCTACTAAAAGACTCAAACGTTTATTTTCGTCTTGAATCATTTTGACATATGGTTTCACTGATTCCACATTATCAGTCATCATATCAGTGTCATTCATTGCTTCACAAGCTAATGAAATAGTAGAAATTGGTGTCTTAAATTCGTGTGTCATATTTGAAACGAAATCATTTTTCAAATCAAATAATTTTTGTTGTGTTATAATCGTTTTGAACATAAAAGACATTGAAACGATAATAAGAAACATCAATGCTAAACTGATTGTTAATGGAGTACCCATTGTTTTTAAAAGGAAAGAACCTTTAGAAGGGAAATAGACATTCAAATATATATCATCATCCAAGGTATTACTAGGAAACAACAGTGTTTTAAATGTTTTAGTTGAATCTAAGCAGCCTTTGTAATTAGGTACTTTCATGTGGTAACAGAAACGTTTTTGATTATTATCTGTCAACATAAATTGATAATCTGTAGGCAAATGATCATCTTTCATTTCATGATAAATCACAGAATCTAAGAATTCAATATCCACTCTTTTCGAAGGTTCTTCATATACATTTGAGCGAAAAGCCTCTAACAACATGTCGTTTACAAATTTTGCTTTTTTGAAAATTTGCTGCATAACTCGCTGATTCAAATGAATCGAAATTGCACTTGTATCGCTACTTACTATTTTCTGAGTTCCTTTTTTGTGGAATAAATCACGGACTTCACGAACATCTCTTGCTAACACTTTATGTTCAGCTGTTAATCCAGAAATAGTATCGTATGATTTCCCTTTAATGACCAAATAATTTTGGCGTTCACCATTTTCAAAAATAATTGTATCGCGAATAGAAATTGATTCTTGTGCAGAAAGTAAATCTTGAAACTCTTTTTTTAGAATGTCCTTATATTGACCACTAAAATCATGATTTACAATGTGTAAGTATTTTCTGATATCTTCTGCTTTTTCATGTCGTAAAGCAATACGTTCTAAAGTAGTATTTACTTTACTTTTAAATTCAGTTGATTTACGATCGTATAATTGAGCCATTTGAAATGCTTGAATCACTAAAAGCGCAAGCATCGCTACAATTACTGCAAGTATTACCGTATTTACTCGAATCTTTTTCACTCAATCATGTTTTCAACGAAGTTAACGGAATAAGGGATAGGGTTAGTCGTTGCTTAACTTTTTTTAACAAGAGGAATCATTAAATTAGAACAAGCGAGCACCATATAATTTGCTAAATCCCATTTCGCTGATAGATGTAAAGTAAATTACACCGTCATTTATTTTAATGTTATCAGGGTACAAATGTGTTTTTAAAATAAATTTCTCATTTAAAGTGCCATCATTTAAATTTACTTTATAAACAACAAAAGAACCTTTTTCATAAGTTGAAATAAAAAATTCTTTGGTGAACTCATCCAATTGAATTTGAGGTTTATTTTCATGAAATAGCTCTAAATTGTATTCAGTTTGTATTGTTGAATGAATGTTAGTTGTTATTAATTTATTATTTAACAAATCAAATGTGTAAATTAATGAATCTAGAGTATAACTTGCAATATTTATTGATGGACTAGTTCTTAAATTTACATTATAGTTGTTGAATACTTGCGTGTTTTTAAGATCGAGATAATATCTTTTGTAGCCAGCGGCATGTTTATATATCTCTTTTGAACCTCTCGTTTTTTGTTCATAGGCATTATAACTTATCGCATTTAAATAATTGATATTTAACATTTTTTGAATAGGAGAATCTTTTTTATTAATGAAAACCGAATACTCTTTAGTTGTTTTATCTATACTTTGAGTTAAAATGTAATCTTGTTTAACTTGAATCGCATTAGCAATAAATTTGTCAAAATAATCCAATGTATAATAACTATCTAATTCAATAAATGGATTCAATTTTAAATGAAACGCTTTGTTTTTTGTCAGTATGTAAATTTTTCCACTCGCATCTTTAAAAAGGGATGTAGGTTTTATATCTAATAAATGTGTTTCAATTTGATTATTAGCATCAAACGTTTTTAGATAATAATCTTTTTTAATTTTACTTATTTGTAGATATAAATTATTTTCTAAAAATTGATAATCAATTACAAATTCATTTTGAACACCAGCAATTTTAACAATACTATCAATTTCAGTAGTTGTTTGAGTTGGATAAATTTGATTTATCTCATTTTTAAATGAATACAATATTGATAATACAAAAAAAATAAGAGGAAAAAATAACGTTTTCATAAAGGAATGTTTTGGTTACTTAAATCTAACAAAAAACAGAAAGCAATTTTTCATTTTCACAAAACTTTAACATTTACTCTTTTACAAACTTGATCACTTCCATTTTACCATCAATCAACGTTAATTTACAGAGATAGATGCCTGAATTTAATTGATTTAGACTAATGGTTTTTGAATTGTCAAATTCTACTAAAGAAACTAAATTTTTCCCTTCCAAATTTTGAATTTCAATTTGTTCAATTTGTAGATCTGTTTGAATTGATAATTCATTTTTGACTGGATTTGGGTATAAAGTAAATGAGCTATTTTCAATTTCTTCTAAACCTAAATTAGTCGATAAATTATAGATCCAGTAATCTCTAGATCCATTTCCAACACAGGTTTTATCATTTATATTTGTTCCCGAAGATGAGCCAAAAACAATGAAATTATTATTTGAAGTTTCAAGAACATTACCTAGTATTTCGATTCCAGGAGTTCCAATAGTTTTATCTGAAATTTTATTAAAATTTTCGTCGATTACAACAAACCATTGATCTTTATTTGAATTTCCTATTCTTGGTTCCGATTTATACAGATTGACATCGGAATCAGAACACATACCTATAAGAATGTTATTATTTATTAATTGTTTAGCAAAATAAACTCCATCAATATTATTAGAACCAATTGTTTTTTGGCGGATAATGTTAAATTGACTATTTATTTCTAAAATCCATGTATCATAACTGCCGAAATTATTTTCTGTTTTTAAACCTGATGATGGAGAATCTGTAGTGCAACTAATAATAAAATTTCCATTAATTAATTTTGAAATATTAGTTTGCATTTCATAGCTTGATCCACCAATAGTTTTATTATTTAAAATATTTCCATTTGTATCTATTTTTATTAACCAATAATCAGAACCACCAAATGAATTTTCAGTTTTGTTTCCAGAAATATTTGATGTTGAACTACTACAAATGATTATTTCATTTGAATTTAATTCTAATAATTTACCATCACTTTCATCACCCAAACCACCAATAGTTTTATCAAAAATTATAACCCCATTTGAATTTAGTTTAATTATCCATTCGTCATAATTTCCAATTAATGGTGAAGTTTTATTACCTGAAACATCAGAATCCGAGGTGCCAGAAATTAAAATATTTCCTGAATCAAGTTCTAAAATATCAACAGCCGTTTCATATAAAGTACCACCAATAGTTTTATCCCAAATTATATTTCCGTTTAAGTCTATTTTAATTAGCCAAATATCATTATTTCCGAAACATATTTCAGATTTTGTTGCACTTATTCCTGATGCAGATGTTGCTAATATATATAGTTCATTATTTGAAGATTCAATAATTTTATTTGCTCCATCTAATAAGTTTCCGCCAAAAGATTTTTCCCATATTATTTGTAAATTTTGATTTAAAGCAACTAACCAAATATCTGTATTTCCTAAATTTGGTTCTGTTTTGTCTCCAGAAACACCTGATTTTGAAGTTCCATAAATAAGGAAATTTCCATTTGATAACTTGAGTGTTCCTTGGATATCCTCATCTAAAGATCCACCTAAACATGTTTGTGTTCCAATATTCCAAGTTTGAGAAAACGCATAGTTATAAGTTATTGAAACAAATAGTATTATAAACAGATTCTTCATTAGATTTAAATTTTGAAAGAGGCTATCTAAAGACAGCCTCTAAAATGAATTTTTATTATTGTTTAATTGTATTCAATGTTTTTACAGAACCATCAGAAAAAATGAATCTGTTAATTAATGTTACACCAACTGGAATATCAGTTCTTGTTGCAACTTTAATTGTAAATGGTGTACCTGAAGTACTAGTTAAACTAATAATCTGAGTATGAATTTTATTACCATTATTATCCCATAATTCATAAGTAAATGTTTCATCTGCAGGAGTTTCTAAGTTTATACTAAAAGTATTTCCAATAATTGGAACAGGAAAAATATTTACAGTAACGAAATCTTTAATTTGAGAAGTTAATACACAATTTGTTTTTGCTTCAACGATAAAACTTTTATATTCTCCATTTTTAGTAAGATAAGAAAGGTTATATAAACCAGTTTTAATTGCAATTTTTTCTCCTATTTGAGGAGTTCCTCCATGAAAAGACCATATTGGTGTTGTACCTCCAACAACTGACGTTAATTCTGCTGCAGCCAAATCTTCATATAAATTTGGATTTGTATTACTTATATTATTATTACATCCATTTAATACTTGAATATAATCCCAAATTTCTGTATTTGCATCCATCAACTGAGAAAAGTTTGGATTTATATCACAAGGTGATGTGTATTCACCCTGGTTTGCACCAGTGAATGACATATTATTTCCATAACACGCTAAATGATGATATCCATTTGTATTAGTTAAAAAACTTTGTAAACCATTAACATAATCTATAGTTCCAGGTGTTGCTAAGTATGTTAAACGATTATTCATTAAATACATATAATCTTGAATACCTGATAAAGGTCCAGTAGAGGTAAAACTAGAACTAGGGATAAAAGAATATGGAGCTATTTTGCTGTAAGGTCCAAAATCCTTAGCAATCATATAATATGGTCCTGTAATTGGATTGCCGTTCGGATCAAAAATATAAACTCCAGAATTTAATTGGTTTGTATTAAATTCTTGAGAAATTTCCGTACCATTATAATTAGTAAGTGTGAACCCAGGATATCTATTTACTATCCATTGATTTGCTTGCGCAGGAGTATAAAAACCATAGTAAGGTATTACAATATTACCATTAATTAACTCGCGAGCTGGACTTTCCATTTGAAGATAATACGTACCTAATCCATTAGGATTTGAGGCATTAGCTTCCTCATAACATGTAAATTGTAATGCGTAACCTTCTGTAGTAGGTGAATAGTTACCATCGCAAACTGCACCATATCTTGAAATGCCATAATTTGGATTTTGAATTTGTCTCGCAGGTCCTTGATAGTTCCCAATTGAAAATTTATCTGCGACTTTCGTTTCTCCAGTTTTTGCCACGCCGTATACACTTACAACGATATCTCTTTTACGGTCAAAACGATATGCAGTTGGAACTTGGACATAATCTTTTCCACAAACTGAAATATTGTCTAAAGGAATAATTCCATCTGAGTAAAGAGGTGTAGGTTTTCCAGTTCTTTCATAAAACTGAAATCTCCAGCATTGATAAGGAGTTGTTGGTTGGTTCATTACTAGATACCCTTGACCATCTCGGGCATTCAATTTAATTGGTTTGTAGGTTGATTGAGCTACTAAATCCCCCCCTAGTGAAGTAAGGATTAATGATGATGAAAGCAATAAGTTTTTTGCTTTTTCCATCAACTTGATTTTGATGTTTTGATTCATTGTTAAATGATTTAAATGTTAATATTTCAAATGTATTCATTTTTTATTAATAAAATCATTAGTTGAAAGAAAAAATATAGTTGTTTAACGGATGTTTTATTTTATTAAACAAAAATTTGTATCTTGCAATAAAATAAATCGTCTTATTATTTGTTAGTACCATTAATAAGCGATAATTTTGTTAATTACACAAGAACAATATGGCAGAGTATAAAGCAGGCCCTTTTTTAGAGCAAATTCAGTTTCCGGATGACTTACGTAAAAAGTTTAAAACGGAGGATTTACCGCAAGTAGCTGATGAAGTACGTCAATACATTGTTGATGTAATTTCTGAAATTGGGAACAGTCATTTTGGCGCTAGTTTAGGCGTTGTTGAATTGACTGTGGCTTTGCATTATGTTTTTGATACACCTTATGATCAATTGGTTTGGGACGTTGGTCACCAAGCTTATGGACATAAAATATTAACTGGAAGAAGAGATGTTTTTCATACCAATAGAATTAAAGGTGGTATTTCAGGTTTCCCTAAACGTTCTGAAAGTGAATACGATACTTTTGGTGTTGGTCACTCTTCTACTTCTATTTCAGCTGCTTTAGGTATGGCAGTTGCGAATCATCAAAAAGGCGAAAAAAATAGACATCATATTGCTGTGATTGGTGATGGTGCTATGACTGCAGGTATGGCTTTTGAAGGTTTAAATCATGCAGGATTCGAAAAAGATGCTAATTTATTAGTGGTTCTGAATGACAATTGTATGTCGATCGATCCAAACGTTGGAGCATTAAAAGAATACTTAACAGATATAACGACTTCTCATACCTACAATAAGGTAAAAGATGAGGTTTGGAAGTTATTAGGAAAAATTTCAAAATTTGGACCTGATGCTCAAACGGTTGCGTCTAAAATTTCTTCAGCTTTAAAAGGATCGTTGTTAAGACAAAGTAACTTATTTGAGTCTTTCAACTTTAGATATTTTGGTCCAGTTGATGGTCATGATGTGATTGGTTTGGCAAAAGTAATGGAAGATTTAAAAGATATTCCTGGTCCAAAATTATTACATATTTTAACTAAAAAAGGAAAAGGTTATAAATACTCTGAAGAAGGAAATCCAACTAAATGGCACGCTCCAGGGGTGTTTAATAAAGATACGGGAGAAATTGTAAAAATTGTTCCTAAAACGCCTCAACCTCCAAGATATCAAGATGTTTTCGGACATACAATTGTAGAATTGGCCGAACAAAATGAAAAAATTATGGGTGTTACACCTGCAATGCCTTCAGGTTGTTCATTGAATATAATGATGGAAGCGATGCCAGATCGTTCATTCGACGTTGGTATTGCAGAGCAACATGCAGTAACATTCTCTGCAGGATTAGCGACCCAAGGAATGGTTCCTTATTGTAACATCTACTCTTCATTCATGCAACGTGCATTTGATCAAGTATTGCATGATGTTGCTTTACAGAATTTGAATGTCGTTCTATGTTTAGATCGTGGTGGATTTGTTGGTGCTGATGGCGCAACGCATCACGGAGCTTACGATATCGCTTACATGCGTTTCATTCCAAATATGATTGTTTCCGCACCGATGAATGAATCGGAATTGAGAAACTTGATGTATACAGCTCAACAAGAAGACATGGGTCCTTTCTCTATTCGTTACCCGCGTGGAAATGGGGTGATGACAGAATGGAAAACGCCAATGAAAGCGATAAAAGTTGGTACAGGTCGTAAATTGACAAATGGAGAAGACGTAGCTATATTGACGATTGGACATGTTGGAAATTATGCTCAAAAAGCAACAGATATTTTAAAAGAAAAAGGTATTTCTGCTGCACATTACGATATGCGTTTCGCGAAGCCAATCGATGAAATCATGTTACACGAAGTATTTACTAAATTTTCAAAAGTAATTACTGTTGAAGATGGTTGTATACAAGGCGGTTTTGGTTCTGCTGTTTTAGAATTTATGGTAGACAATAAATACCATTCTGAAGTAGTAAGATTAGGAATTCCAGATCGCTATGTTCACCATGGAACAGTTGAACAACTTCAAGCAGAATGCGGCTTTGATCTAAATGGAATTGTAGCTACTGTTGAGAAAATGATACCGATTTCAAATGTTGATACTTCAACTGAAAAAGTAGGATAAAACGAAAATAAAATTGAGGGAAGAGGGTGTCCGAAAAGGACGCCCTTTGTTTTAAATAAACCATATAAGGGATTATTAGAACATATAAGTTTCAAATAATTTTAATTAACAAGCTGTTATTCAATTAGATATAGGTTAGCTTATATTGCCTTAAATTACTTATATGGTTTAAATTTAAACTGTATTTATTCTTTCTGGACAGCTCCTTTTTTTATGATTATCAATTAGCATTGCAATATCATTGATTAAACGGTTTTGTACTTTAAGGTTTAAATTTTAGTTTTACGGACATATAAACTACAGCGTATGAAATTTTTATTTTGGGTAATACTTTTTATCTCTTTTTCTTCTTTTTCTCAAGTAAATCAAACACCCTATTTATACAAAGAAGGTAAACCATTGTGGGTTCAAATGATGTATGCCCCTAATCCAAACATTTTTCAATTAAGAGAAGAATTTGATAACTATTACTCAACTCATCCTTTTATAAAGAATTATGACACCCAATTTTTTAAACGTTTATTAAAGGAAAATTGGAAATATGTAGATCAAGATGGTTTTATTAAACGACCGATAGAAAATCCTGTAGAAGAATCAAATTATTTAAACTTAAAACGTCAATTAGAACAACAAAAAACTTCGAATTCTCAGTGGCAAGAAATAGGTCCATGGCAATACGATCATGAACAAGCAATGGCTTTTCAAGTTCAATCACCTGGTAGTGCGCATGTTTATACAGTTGAACAATCGCTAACAGATGATCAATTAGTTTATGTTGGAACAGCTACTGCGGGAGTATGGAAATCAACTAATAAAGGTCAAAGTTGGCAATTGATGACTAAAAATTATTTGGTGAACAGTGTTTATTCAGTAGCAATGGATCCTATTGATAACAACATAGTTTATTTCGGAGAAGAAAATGGTACTATCTGGAAAACAATTGATGGAGGAATTACTTGGAATAAAACAGGTTCAACAGCTTTTCAAAACGCCGCTAAATGGGTAAGGGATTTAAAAATAATTGGAACGAATACTTTATTAGCAGCAACAAATACAGGTTTGTTTAGATCAAATGATGCTGGTGCGACGTGGACTTCAGTTCGTGCTGGCGAACACATGGAAATTGAAATCAATCCAGCAGATAATCAAATTATTTATGCTGTAAAATTGAACGGATCAAAAACTGAATTTTATAAATCAATTGATAATGGTTTAACATGGACTATCAAAACGAATGGTTGGCCTAATCCTAGCACTGGAAACGAACAGAAACGAACAGAAATTGGGATTACTGAAGCAAATCCTTCTATTGTTTATGTTTGGTGTTCAGGAGCAGTAGGGGTAGATGAAGGATTTTACGGGTATTATAAAAGCACGGATGCAGGGGAATCATTTTCTTACTATTGTTGTGGTTCAGGACCAGGTGGAACAGCTTCAGTTTCCAAACCAAATATGTTAGGTTATGCCGAAGATGGAACAGAAAACGGAGGTCAATATTATTATGATTTGGCTTTTGGAGCATCTCCGACAGATGAAAATAGAGTTTACGGTTCAGGTGTTAACGTTTGGAGATCGGATGATGGAGGTTCAAATTGGGAATTAAACGGTCATTGGGTGACTTGGGTTGGGTCTCACACACCTTATCGCTATACGCATGCAGATGTTCACGATATTAAATTCTTTAAACACGGTTCAACAGTTGATATGTGGGTTTGTTCGGATGGAGGTGTTTTTTATTCATCAGACCAAGGAGATACAATTGTTCCTAGAATGCATGGAATTCATGGTACTGATTTTTGGGGTTACCAAGCTGGATTTAAGCAAGGTGACATAATGTTAGGAGGAACCTATCACAATGGTACTTTAATAAAATACAAAGACATCTATCATGGTGGATTGAATACACCAAATTCTGGTGGGTGGTTAGCTGAATTAGGAGGTGATAACTATAGAGGTTTTGTCAATTTTGGGAATAGTAAACTTGGATATCATGACAATGGGGCTTTTCAGTTTTCAGAAGTTAGAAATCAACGAATTTCATCCAAGGGATTTGACGGAAATAATATATGCAATACTTCTTATGTTACCGGAGAGTATGGAAATTATGGTTTTACTCCAAATAATTACAATGAATTCTATTCTCCAGTCGGAACAAAATTAATGTTCACGGATAATGGTGGAGTTGGTTTTAAACAAATACATGATTTTGGAGGATCTAAATTAATTCAAATTAAAGTTGCTTGGAGTAATCCATCTGTCATTTATGTCACGCATAAACCAACAGTTAGTTCTACTAAAATCATGAAATCATTAGATAAAGGTTTGACATGGGTTGACGTAACACCTGCGCAATCATCAACTGGGAATAATAGTAACAGAACTAAATACATCGAGGTTGATGAAAAAGACCCAAATAAGTTGTGGTGCATTTTAATGGGAACTCAATCAGGCAACAAAGTATTCAAATCAATAGATGGTGGATTAACGTGGACAAACATAACTGGATCTGCTATTAATGCTGAAAATGTGATTTCTATTTTTCATCAATATGGTAGTGATGATGGAATATATATTGGAACGACACGAGCTGTTTACTATCGAAATAATACGATGACTGATTGGGCTTTGTTTAATAATAATCTACCAGCAAGCACTAGTTGTGTCTTTCTAGAACCTTTTTATGCAGGAGGAAAATTAAGAACTGCATCTCAAAGAAGTGTTTACGAATGTGATTTTTATGAAAATGTTCCGCCAGTTGCAATGATTGCTTCAGATAAAGACAGTTTAAATATCAGTACAGACTGCATAGCTGATACGATAAGATTTGTTGATCATTCTACTGTTCGATCAGTATCGGCAACTTGGAAATGGACTTTTGAAAGTGGAACTCCAGCTACTTCAACTTTAGAAAACCCTTTAGTTACCTATTCTCAATCAGGTGTTTATGATGTGAAATTGGTCGTGACAGATCAATATGGAAGTGATTCAATTTTATTACCGAACTATGTTACAATTACTAATTCTTATTCATCGCCACATTTGTTTGAAGCATTTGATAACAGTACATTCCCCCCAAATGGCTGGAAATTATATGACAGTCAAGGTGTTTCGTGGGAACAGGATGCACCTCAAAATGACCCAACAAATCTATGTGCTTCATTTCCAAATTATTGGGAAAATGCAACTGATCAACAACATTTATTAATAATGCCTGCAATGTCCTATGCTAATTCTATAAATCCATCTATTTCATTTGATGTTTGTTATCATGATAATGGTACTTATACTGATTCATTGGCCTTAGTTTATAGAACAGGTACAAATTCAAATTGGCAACAAATTTGGGTCAAAGGAGGAAGCGATTTAAGTGTTGTTGGAACAGATGTTTGGTTTTGGTATGATGCAACACCTAATGTTTCATGGAGAACAGAAACGGTTGATTTAAGTTTTTTAAATGGAACCGAATGTTTAGAATTAGCTTTTGCTAACATGGGAACAAATGGGAACCATATCTGGTTAGACAATGTTAATTTGAAAGGAAATTTTGCTTCGACGAATGAATTATCAAATGAAATAGGTTTAACAGTTTATCCAAATCCTTCATCTGGAAAATATGAAATAAGAAAATCAAAATCGAATGAGGAATTAATTTACCAAGTTCAAAATTCCATCGGACAAATTGTAAAAACAGGAAGTGAATCAAAAATTGACATTAGCAATGAAAAGCCAGGAATTTATATTTTGACAATCACATCTGAAAATTCAACGAAAAGTTTTAAATTGATTAAAGAATAAAACATAAAGAAAATTTTCGAGTATATTTATTCGATTCAATTAAAGATTTAAGACGGATATGATTAAAAAACTTGGAGTATTTCTTTTATGCATCATTCTTCCGTTATTAGTTGGAGGTATAAGCGGCATTGCAACCGTTTCTGGAATAAAAGATTGGTATGTTCATTTAAATAAGCCATTTTTTAATCCTCC
>CANGHX010000088.1 GCA_947453715.1 Flavobacteriales bacterium
AGTTTTAAAAACACCTGTTACGCTCGCTTCTACGACCATTATTTAGACAAATGCATATTTCTTTCAGAATAAATCTTCGTAAAGAAAGGATCTTTTAAGTTTTTGATAAAACGGATTCCTTCTCCTGTAGATTTCATCTCTGGACCTAATTCTTTTTTCACATCAGGGAATTTCTCATAAGAGAAAACTGGAATTTTAACAGCGTACCCTTCTTTTTTAGGATTGAAATTAAAATCTTTCACTTTAGCTCCTAACATTACTTTAGTTGCGTAGTTAACATAAGGCTCATCATAAGCTTTTGCAATGAAAGGAACCGTTCTTGAAGCTCTAGGATTTGCTTCAATCACATAAACTTTATCATCTTTTATTGCAAACTGAATATTGATCAAACCAACTGTTTTTAACTCTACAGCAATTTTATTTGTAATATCCTCAATTTGTGTCATAACGAAATCACCTAAATTGTATGGAGGCAATACGGCATATGAATCTCCTGAATGAATTCCTGCAGGCTCAATGTGTTGCATGATACCAATGATGTACACATCTTTTCCGTCACAAATTGCATCTGCTTCAGCTTCAATCGCACCACCAATAAAGTGATCTAAAAGAATTTGATTCGCTCCCATTTCGTTGATAATATCAACAACGTGGTGCTCTAATTCTTCTTTATTAATAACGATTTTCATTTTTTGTCCACCCAATACATAAGAAGGACGAACTAATAATGGAAATCCTAATTCATCAGCTAATTCTAATGCTTGTTCAGCGCTTTCTACAACTCCATATTTAGGGAAAGGAATATTATTTTTTTCTAATAATTTAGAAAAACGTCCTCTATCTTCAGCTAAATCTAATGCTTCAAAACTTGTTCCGATTATTTTTATACCAAAACGCTCTAATTTCTCGGCTAATTTCAATGCTGTTTGACCACCTAATTGAACGATAACACCTTCTGGTTTCTCATGTTTAATTATGTCATAAATATGTTCCCAGAAAACTGGTTCGAAATACAATTTATCTGCTGTATCAAAATCAGTAGAAACCGTTTCAGGATTACAGTTAATCATGATTGTTTCGTAACCCATTTCTTTTGCAGCTAATACACCATGAACACAAGAATAATCGAATTCAATTCCTTGTCCAATTCTATTTGGACCTGAACCTAAAACAACGATTTTCTTTTTATCAGTAACTACACTTTCATTTTCGTATTCAAAAGTTGAATAGTAATAAGGTGTTTTTGCTTCGAATTCTGCAGCACACGTATCTACTAATTTGTAAACACGGTTAATTCCAAATTCAGTTCTTTTGGTATAAACTTCAGATTCTAAACAACGTACCAAATGAGCAATTTGTCTATCAGCGTATCCTTTTTGTTTTGCTTCAAACAATAAATCTTTTGGTAAATTACCTAAATGGAATTTCTCAATTTTACGTTCTAACTTAATTAAGTCTTCGATTTGTTTTAAGAACCAAATATCAATTTTTGTTTTATCAACTATCGTTTTGAAAGGAATACCCAATTTAATCGCATCATAAATATGGAACAAACGATTCCAACTTGGATGCTCTAAACTGTGTAAAATTTCATTTTGACTTGTTAATTCTTTACCGTCAGCACCCAAACCATTACGATTAATCTCCAATGATTGACATGCTTTCTGTAAAGCTTCTTGAAAAGAACGTCCAATTCCCATTACCTCACCAACAGACTTCATTTGAAGACCTAATTCGCGATTTGTTCCAGGGAATTTATTGAAGTTCCAACGAGGTATTTTTACAATTACATAATCCAACGTAGGCTCAAATAAAGCAGAAGTTGTTTTCGTAATTTGATTTTTTAATTCATCTAAATGATAACCAATCGCTAATTTAGAAGCAATTTTGGCAATTGGATAACCTGTTGCTTTTGAAGCTAATGCTGATGATCTAGATACACGAGGATTAATTTCAATCGCAATGATATCTTCATTTTCATCTGGAGAAACAGCAAATTGTACGTTACATCCACCAGCGAAATTACCGATTGAACGCATCATCAAAATAGCCATATCTCTCAATCGTTGAAACGTCTTATCTGAAAGCGTCATTGCTGGTGCAACTGTAATTGAATCTCCAGTATGAATTCCAATTGGATCAAAGTTTTCAATTGAACAAATAATTACAACGTTATCATTTGCATCACGCAACAACTCTAACTCATATTCTTTCCATCCGATCAACGCTTTATCAATCATTACCTCATGAATAGGTGACAATTGCAAACCTCTCTCTAATAATCCGTCAAATTCTTCTGGATCATGAACAATTGAAGCTCCCGCCCCACCTAATGTATAAGATGGTCTAATACAAACTGGGAAACCGAATTTTTGTGCAATTTCCTTACCTTCTAAAAAAGACTTTGCTGTTGTTTGAGGCGCCATAGGTATCCCTATTTCTTCCATCAAATTTCTAAAAGCTTCTCTGTTTTCAGTAATCTCAATAGCAGCGATATCAACACCGACCATTTCAACTCCATATTGCTCCCAGATACCTAATTCCTCACATTTAATCGCTAAATTCAAAGCTGTTTGCCCCCCCATAGTTGGAAGAACTGCATCAATTTTATGATTTTCAAGAATTTTAATAATACTCTCTGGCTCAAGAGGTTGAAGGTAAATGTTATCAGCTATAACTTTGTCAGTCATAATTGTTGCTGGATTTGAGTTAATCAAAGTAACTTCAATTCCTTCTTCACGTAAAGACCTTGCTGCTTGAGAACCCGCATAGTCAAACTCACATGCTTGACCGATTACAATTGGACCGCTACCTATAATAAGTACGGATTTAATAGAACTTTTTTTCGGCATTTTTACAACGCTATTTTTAAAAATTTAATTGAAAAAACAGTTTTCAAATTGTCGCAAAATTAATCAAAAGACTTAATCGAATAACTATTTTTCCGTTTACTTTATCAACAATTTTAAATAATAACAATTTTCTCTTGATAAATACTTATAACAATTGGTTTTTCAAGGTTATATAGAATGTAAATTTGTAGACAAATCATATTAATATTAAAATGTCTGTTAACAATCAACAATTAAGCAATTACAAAACGCCTTGGTTTACGTGGTTTTTAACTATTCTAAGTATTACTATTTTTGTACTAATCAATATTAAATCAGATTTTAAAGAAATAAGTATAGAAACCTATACAGAATTTGGAGCTCCAGCAGCAATTGACATTTATCAAGGACAAATTTGGGGAGTTTTCACAAACAGTTTCATTCACTCTCATTGGATTCAATTAAGTTTAAATCTTATTGGACTATGGGTTTTTGGAGCTTTTATTGAAAGAAGAATTGGTTTTATACATTACTTGCTTTTTGGTTTGTTTACTTCAATCATTACTTCTGAATGGCAATTAGCTTTATCTACTGATCCTGGTATTGGATTATCTGGAGTTGTTTATGCATTTTTAGGTTATATTTTTATTCGTTCTTTCGAACATCCTGAATTTAAATTGAAATATAGAAAATTCATTTACCCTATTTCTTTTTTGATTTTAATCATCTGCTACATTGTTAACATGATGCTGCATGGAATAATCGCGACTGAATCAATGGTTTGTGGATTTATCACGGGTACAATTGTAGCTTACGTTATTCGTCATGTTTCAAGTGTAAAATATTATCTAATCTTTACCTTATTAATGGGATTATGTTCCATTTCCGTTTTCTATGCCCCTTGGTCATCAGAATGGTATTTAGCAAGAGGTTTGCATTATCACGATGTAAAAAAATACGAACTAGCGAAAGAAAATTATCAAAAAGCAATCGAATTACTTCCTGAAAATGTATTAGCAAAAGAAAATCTAAAAATTATGGAAATCGACAATTTAAGTGATAAAGCTTATCATTTCCATGCACTTAAAAAATACAATACTGCTCGAAAAATTTATCATAAAATATTAAAAATTGATCCAACAAATGAATGGGCAAAAGAAGGTTTGGCGGAATTACCATAAACTTTATGAACACATGCTTTTTTCTTAATTGGATTAATTAATTTTACAAAAAATATCAATATGCAAACAATTTTAAGTCAATTAGAAATAGATCAAAAAATAACTCGTTTAGCACATCAAATTATTGAAAATACATTTGAGGAAAACAAACTTTTTATTGGTGGTATTTGTGGAAATGGAATACAATTAGCTAATAAATTTAAAGAGATTATTAATCAAAATTCTCCTCAAGAAATTGTTGTTTTTGAAATTGACTTAAATAAAGACGAACCTTGGTCTGATGAAATTAAACTTTCGATTCCTCAAAATGATCTGAAGAATGGTTATATTTTATTAGTTGATGATGTATTGAATTCAGGAAAAACAATGCAGTATGCGTTGGTAAAATTACTGGAACAATCTACAAAAGCAATTAAAACAGTAGCATTAGTTGATCGAACTCATCGACGTTACCCTATTAAAGCAGATTTTGTAGGAATCAGTCTTTCAACAACTTTAAAAGAACGTGTTGAAATTGAACTTTCTGAATCTAATTCTTTCGCTTACTTAGTATAATTCAACCATGAAAAAAGTTACTGAATCTTCTTCTAACTACAATTCGTTAGAAAACATGTCAACGTTGGAGTTGATTGCTAACATGAATAAGGAAGACCAATCTGTTCCATTAGCAATTGAAAAAGAATTACCTGCAATCGAACGATTTATTGATGCTTGTTTTGAGAGAATGAAAACTGGAGGTCGACTTTTTTACATAGGTGCTGGAACAAGTGGTAGATTAGGAATTGTAGATGCAAGTGAATGTCCACCGACTTTTGGTATTGCTCATGGAGTTGTTGTAGGAATAATCGCTGGTGGAGATACTGCTATTCGTAAAGCAGTTGAATTCGCTGAAGATGATTTAGAACAAGGTTGGAAAGATTTACAAGAATATTCAATAAATTCAAATGACACTTTAGTCGGAATTGCTGCTTCTGGTTCAACACCATACGTACTTGGAGCAATTGCTAAAGCAAAAGAAAACAATGTGTTAACTGCAGGAATCTCATGTAATCCTGAAAGCCCTCTATCAAAAGAGTCAGATTTTCCAATAACTCCAGTCGTTGGACCTGAATTTGTTACTGGAAGTACTCGAATGAAATCTGGAACAGCTCAAAAATTAGTTCTAAACATGATTTCAACTTCTTTAATGATCAAATTAGGACATGTTAAAGGCAATAAAATGGTCGACATGCAATTAAGCAACAATAAGCTGATCGACAGAGGAACAAAAATGATTCAAGAAAGTTTATCGATTTCATATGAAGAAGCTGAAAAATTATTGAAGTTAAAAGGCTCAGTTAGAGAGGCTGTTGATTATTATAATGAATTGAATAAATAATCTTTTAATCTCATATTAACAGATTGTGCAAAAGTTAAATTCAATAGCGAATTCGAATCAAAATTTTGTGACTATATTTGAATCATGAAGTTTGTATATCCAGAATTTCTATGGGCTTTTGGTATTTTAATAATACCAATTATTATACATTTATTCAACTTCAGAAAATACAAAACCCTGTACTTTTCTAGTTTACAATTTATTAAAGCAGTTGATCAACAAACACGTTCAACTCAAAAATTAAAGCATTTACTCGTATTAATCGCACGATTACTCGCATTTACTTTTTTAGTTCTTGCTTTTGCTCAACCATATATCCCCGTTTCAAATAACAATTATAAAGGAGGAAAACCACTTTTAGCAATTTACATCGACAATTCATTTTCAATGTCGATGAAAGGAACTGAAGGTGAATTACTTTCTGAAGCTAGAGAAATGGCTCGTAAAATGATCAGCAAATCAAGTTTAGACACTCGATTTATGTTGGTTACAAATAACTTAAGTGGTTTAGAACAACATTTAGTCACAAAAATTGAAGCGCTTGAACGTTTAGATAAAATTGAATTATGTCCTATTGTTCGTTCGCTTGACGAAGTTATAAATTGGGAAAAAGCAGCAATAGAAAACGAACATTCAACAAAACAAAAAATTGGTGCTAAACAATTTGTAATACTTTCTGACTTCCAAAAATCATCTACTTCATTTGAAAAATTACAAAAAGATGAAGACGCTTATTATTATCCAGTTTTAATTTCAGCACAAGATAATAGCAATTTAACGATTGATTCTGCTTGGTTTACATCACCTGTTCAGAAAATTGGAGAAAACAATGAATTGAATGTTAGAGTTCATAATTACAGTGATAAAGATTTAGTCAATGTTGAAGTTCATCTTGAAGTAAATTCAATTAAAAGAGATGTCTTTTTAGATATACCTGCTAATAATTATACTTCAACGGTTTTCAATTATACTGAACAAACAAAAGGAGTTAAAAAAGGAATCGTAACTGTAAATGACAAACAATTCTATTCTGATGACGAATATTATTTCAGTTATTCAGTCGCTTCCTACACCGATGTATTAGTGATTAACGGTGAAAATGCTGTGAACAATGTTTCAATCGTTTACAGTTTAGATAATTATTATAAAGTTGAAGAAATTAATCAAAATCAATTTACACTTGAATCACTTGAAAACAAAGATATTGTTGTACTAAATGGAGCAAAAGAAATTCAATCTGGTTTAGGTCAAAACTTAAAAGATTATGTAAATAATGGAGGGACATTATCTTTATTTCCTGGAGAAAAAATTGATATAAACTCTTGGAATTCATTTCTTGGAAGCGTTAACATGCCAATGATTTCAAGTGAAATTTCTGATGGCGTTTCAATAAAAAACATTAATTATGAAGATCCATTTTTCAAAACAGTTTTTGAGAAAAAACCTGATAATCTAAATTTACCTTCGATATCAAAAGCTTATAAAATAAATAAAACATCTAAATCATTGGCAGTTGACTTAATCAAATTACAAAATGGTTCACCTTTACTTTTAAAATCAACAGGAAAATCAAATATTTACTTCTACGCTAGCTGTTTAACTCCTGTTTATGGTTCTTTTACTTCAAATGCTTTATTTAGTACAATTGTTTTAAGAACTGCTGAATTAAGTAAACGTAAAGCACCTATTTCTTTGACAATTGGTGAAGATTCTAAATTCCCGATTTACAATGCTTCAAAAAATGAAACTCCTATCCATTTAAAAAGTAAAGAGATCGATTATATCCCAAGAACAACTCATAGTTCTGGAATTACTTCTATTTCTATCGGAGGTTTAGAAGCAATCGAAAATTTAAAAGCTGGAACTTATTCTATTATTGATGAAAGTAACATCGGTTCTATTTCATTGAATTACAATCGTTCAGAATCAAACATCACAAATTATTCACTAAGTGAAATCAATGAATATTTAGTAGAAAAAGGAATCAAACACATCAAAGTATCAGAAATATCAGAAGGGCAAAGTTTGACAAAAATCGAGCTTGATAAACCTTATGAATATTGGAGAATATTTATCTTTATGGCACTTTTATTCTTTTTAATAGAAGTCGCTTTATTGAAATTTTGGAAAAAATAAGCACAGGAAATGAAAATTCTAATTAAAAAAGCAACAATTGTAGATCCTCAATCAAGTTTTAATGGTAAAACGAAAGATCTATTAATCGAAAATGGAATCATTACAAAAATAGAAGATTCAATTTCAGATAATGAAGCTAAACTAATTGAAGAAGAAAACCTACATGTTTCTCAAGGTTGGGTGGATTTAAAAGCCAATTTTTGTGATCCAGGTGAAGAACATAAAGAAACAATCGAATCAGGACTTCAAGCAGCTGCATTTGGAGGATATACACATATTGCAATTTTACCAAGTACACACCCTGTTGTTGATGGTAAAACGCAAGTGGAATATATCTTAAGAAAAGCAGAAAAAGAAGTTGCAAGTGTTTATCCAATAGGTGCCATTACTGAAAAAATGGAAGGAAATAACCTTTCTGAAATGTATGACATGTACCAATCTGGTGTTCGTTTATATTCAGATGATTTAGTTCCAGTAAATTCTGGAATTATGTATAGAGCTTTATTGTATAGCAAGAATTTTGGCGGTAAAATCATCGCTTTTTCTAGAGATAATGCTTTAGCTGGAAAAGGAATGGTGAATGAAGGTGAAGCATCAACTAAAACAGGCTTGAAAGCTGATCCAACAATTGCTGAAATTATTCAATTGGAAAGAAATTTAAGATTGGTTGAATACACTGATAGTTCAATTCATTTCACTGGAATCTCTTGTGCAGAAAGTGTTGAACTAATTCGAAAAGCAAAAGCAAATGGATTAAGAATTACAGCTGATGTGCATGTCTCTAATTTAATTTTCAACGAAACAGCTGTATTAGGATTTGATTCAAATTTTAAATTAATGCCACCTTTGAGAAGAGAATCTGATCGAATTGCATTATGGAAAGGAGTAATTGATGGAACAATTGATACAATTGTTTCAGATCATCGTCCAATGGATAAAGAAGAAAAAGATGTTGAGTTTGACAATGCTTCTTTTGGTACAATCGGACTTCAAACTTCGTTTCCTGCTTTAAATTCAATTGCTGAATTCAATTTAAATGCTGTAATTAATGCTTTTTCAATCAATTCTAGAAGTATTTTAGGAATTGATTTTAATCCGGTAGAACTAAACCAAAAAGCTGATTTAACGATATTTAGCCCATCTAAAAAATGGACTTTAACAAAAGATGAAATTATTTCTTCGACTATTAACACTCCATTTCTTAATAAAGAATTGACAGGGTATGTTGTAGGAATCACTAATAACGGTAAATTAGCACTTAAAGATTAAGAGAATGCCGGAGAAAAAAACATTTTTAAAACAATTCTGGAAGGAGAAAAAAATGGTTGGTTCAATTCGACCAAGTTCTCGCTTTTTAACAGAAAAAATGTTAGAAAATGTAGATTTCAATTCTGCAAAAGTAATCGTTGAATTAGGACCAGGAACAGGTGTTTTCACCAAAAAAATCATCGAAAAAATGGCAGAAGATGCTGTTTTATTGGTATTTGAATTAAATGATAACTTCTTTACTTTATTAAAATCTTCAATTAATGATAAGCGAGTTATTTTAATTCATGATAGCGCCGAAAAAATCGATGAATATCTAATGATGAATAACTTACACGCTGCAGACACTGTTATTTCTTCCTTACCTTTTGCGAATTTTCCTGAAGAATTAAGAGATTCTATAATTTCAAAATCACACTCAGCACTTTCAAAATCTGGGAAATTTATTCAATTTCAATATTCAATTCAAAGTAAAAAAATACTAAAAGATATTTATTCAACTGTATCTATTTCTTTTACTCCGTTGAACTTCCCTCCTGCTTTTGTTTATACATGTATTAAGTAAAACATTTCACATTACTTTTTCGACATTTAAATCAATAATCAATTCAGTTAAATTCTTTTCGATAAATTGTGGTATTTATTTTGTCTATTTTAGATAAAAAGTAATGGATCATGAAAACGAAAACAACATACCCAAAGACGATTCAAAAAGATTTGAAATCAGAATTCAAAAAATATTCAGGAATTGACGCTGCATTATTAAACCTCGGAATAAAATTTCCCGATGAATCAAAATTGAAAAATTAAGAATTGGAATGGACTAAAAATCCATTCCTCCACCAGTATTTTCTGCACCTTTTGGTTTGTTCATCATCTCGATTTTACCAAACTTATAAGTAATAGTAAGGAACACTCGGCGTGTTAACCACTTAAATTCAGAATCTTGTCGAATTGAAGGTTGTCTCACTTTCAAGGTAAAACCTTGTCTATCCAAGATGTCTGAAACTTTTGCTCCTACAGACCATTTTCCTTTAAAAAGACTTTTTTCTGTTGAAATTTCAATTGCACCTCTTCTTTGAACGATTCCTTGCGCAGTTGTTTGTGGAGCGTTGTATTGAATATTTATTTGAGTAATCATTGTTTTTTTCCAGTACTCAAATGTTCCAACATATTTACCACTAATATTGATCCCTTTATTGTTGTAATTATAATTAGAAGTATTATCAATAAATTGAATCATACTACCGTTAAAAGAAATGACATTTCGCCACCATTTTGTCGGTTTATAAGAAACTACTAATTCCAATCCACCGCTCTGACTTTGATCTATATTTGCAAAAGTAATCGTTGAAGAACTATTTGAATTAAAGATTTTCACACGTTGAATTACATTATTTGTGTGTCGATAATAAATACTTCCTGTGAAATTTATTTTTTTCTTATCAATTGAGTAACCTAAATCAAATGAGTTGATATATTCGGGCTTTAACGCTGGATTTCCCATTCTTAAATTATAAGGATCAGCATAACTCGTAAATGGATTTAAATCTTCTGCTGCAGCTCTATTGATTCTTCTGCTATAACTCAAACTCCATTCTGTATTTTCCTTATGATTATATTTTATATGTCCTGAAGGATATACATTAAAGTAATTGTTTGTGAATTTCTGATTTTTTGAAATTAAATAAGGTGATTGAAAAGCCTGTTCAAAACGCAAACCTCCTTGATATTTAAACTTACCTTTTTGTTGTCCAAATATTGCATACGCACTGTATACTTGTTCATTATAAGAATATTGAAAATTAGATAATGTATCAAGCGCATACAAATTAGTCAACGTATCCATCGTGTGTGAACTAGTATTGACACCTAGATTTCTAACAATTCCTTTCACTCCCGTTTCAAACCTAGCTTTTGTTTTATCAAAAATTCGAGTAAAATCAGTTTGAGCTGTCAATACATTGTTTTTTTCGTAATCAATTAAATCTTGATTTTTTGCAGCTTTATTCATCAGAGTTCCATCAGTATTGTAATACAATTCCTTGTAGTACCCATAATTATCTGTTTGACCTAAAGATTGTGTAATATTTGATTCTAACGTTCCTTTCTTCTCTTTTAATTCAAACTTATGATTTAAATTAATATCCAAATTTTGTTGATCTGTTGGATCATATGAATTTCTTGTCCATAATCGTTGTAAATCATTTGTTCCATTATAATATTTATTTGTTAAATCTCCTGTTCTAACGCGTTTACCTTTGGAACCTGTAACTGAAAAACCGATTGTTTGATTCGATTTAATATAAAAATCAGAACCAATTTTTATACTATGTGTTCGATTAGAATCCATTCCGATTCTATTTTGATCTAATAATGAAACAACTTGATCATTGCTCAATTGCTCCAAAGTCCCCCAATTATTTCGATAACCTTCCATGAATTTATAAGTGTAATTTACGTATGAATTCACTTTTGAATTTCGAACACTAAAACTTAACGAAGTATTCAATAAACCTCCAGTAGCCCCCGATGCACTCATCATCCCATTAGTTCCCTTGATTTTATTCTTTTTCAAAACAATATTGATAATTCCTGAAGTACCATCAGGGTCATATTTTGCAGAAGGGTTCGAAATAATTTCAATTCGTTCAATAGAACTTGAAGGAATTGCATCTAATAAACTTTTTCCGTTTCCACCTGTCATCGAACTTGGACGACCATCAATAAGAATTGTCACATTCCCATCACCTCTCAATGAAATTTTCCCGTCTTGATCAACATCCACTGAAGGAACTTTAATCAGTACATCATTAGCAGAACCTCCTCTAGTTGAAACATCTTCTCCAACATTGTACACCTTTTTGTCAATACCAATTTGAAATGCATCTTGTTTCCCAACTACTTTAACTTCTTCAATAGAAGTAGATTTACTTATTGATAAAAACAATGTGCCTAAATTGATATTTGTAGAATTATCGATAAAAGTAAGATCATTAACTCTCTTATTATCATAACCTAAAAAATCAATTATTAAATAAAAATTTCAATTATTTATACTATTTAATTTA
>CANGHX010000089.1 GCA_947453715.1 Flavobacteriales bacterium
CTTGCGTACATATCCTCAATCATTCCTTTGATTTTAGTCAAAGATTCAGCTTTTTTAGTTTCATCTTTTTCATTCAATGCTTTTTCAATTGACGCACCGATTCTCATAGGCATAACAGCTAAGTCACTTGTTCTAACTAATCCTTGTAAGTAATTATCGTGACGTGCTTTTAAATTTGTTTTAGCATAGTATGAATTAATAACAGAAATAACATTACCATAAACCGCTTTGTTTTCTGGTTTGTTTGCCCAATTATTAAATTTAGCTTCATTTTTTGCTTTTGTTGTTGATGTTTTTGCTTTCGTTAAAGCATCAATCATCCCTTGACGATTTTTCCAGTAATTTGCAACTGAAGCATATTTTGAAGCATAATCTAAACGAACTTGATCTGATTTGTCCATATGAACTTTCATTTGATCCATTCCTAATTTTGAAGCCTCAACCCATGCTGGATATGAGTAGTTAACATTTTGTTCGATTCCACTTGCAGGCATCCAACGATTTGTTCTACCAGGATATCCTAAAATCATTGCGAAATCATCCTCTTTTACTCCCGAAGTATTTACTTTTAAGTGCACTTTTGGATGCAATGGAACATTATTTACATTGTATTCTGCTGGATTTCCGTTAGCATCTGCATATACTCTGAACATAGAAAAATCACCTGTATGTCTTGGCCACTCCCAGTTGTCAGTATCTCCACCGAATTTACCGATACTTGATGGAGGTGTTCCAATCAGACGGACATCTGTATAATCTTGGTAAACAAAATAGTAAAATTCATTTCCTTGGAAAAAAGAACGAACTGAAACAGTATATTTTCCACCTTCATTATTTTCTTTTTCGATTAAAGCTGATTCCTGCTGTATTGCTTTATCTCTTTCTGCTTCTGTCATTTTATCATTTAATTTTGATAAAATACGTTGAGAAACATCGTCCATTCTTACAAAGAAACGAACGTATAAGCTTTTCGGTTTTAACTCATCTTTCTTAGTTGCTGCCCAAAAACCATTAGTTAAATAATCATGTTCTGGAGTTGATAATTCTGCAATAGCATCATAACCACAGTGATGATTCGTTAATAAAAGTCCATCTTTTGAGATAACTTCTGCTGTACAACCACCGTTAAATTGAACGATTGCATCTTTTAAACTTGAATTGTTAATGCTGTAAATTTCTTCAGCTGTCAATTGAAGCCCCATTTTCTGCATATCTCTATGATTCAGACGTTCAATGTTCATTAAAAACCACATTCCTTCGTCTGCTTTTACAAGCGAACCAAAGAAGAAGGTTGTTAAAAATAATAATACACTAATTTTTTTCATTTGATTTTTTATTTTATTCATTTTTTAGCTTGGTAAATTTATCGATTAATTAAATGTTATCCGTTTTTTTTGTGATAAAAGGCTTTCAAAACTTATTAACGTATTATAATTTCATCTGAAAATAACCACGAATCATTTCCTTTACCCAAATGCCAATCTGGACATTTACCAATTGAGATAGCTTTGATTCTGATTTTTTTAATTCCTTCTTTGTTAGATATTTGAACAGAATATTCTTTTTTTGATTTAGCTTCTGAATTTGTAGTTTTATCTCCCTGAATTGTATAGGTTTTTGAATAATTTATACCATCTTCAGATGTTTCTATTATAATAGACTGTGGATAAAATATCCATGATTTGGTATCTTCAATACAACTCAAACCAATTTCTTTTAAAAAGCGAGTTGAATCAAATGAAATTTCTGCAATCAAATCTGTTCCTTGATATCCTTGCCAATCTCCCGTCCTGTAATCATTTCCACCGAAAACACCATCGATTAATGTATTTTTTCCTGTCGCAGCATATTGATTTGCGTATGTAGATAATAGATTTAAGTGGATTGAATTATCAATTTTAACAAAATCATTCATAACTGATTTTCCAATATTTTTTGAAATTGTATCAACTAATAGACATTTAATGTTTTTGGTTTCTGTTATAACAATTGGTGATTTGAATGTTTTAGAATTGAGAGTTGGTTCAGTCCCATCAATTGTATATTTAATTTGGAATCCACGATCTTTAAGATGAGGATAACTGATAGAAATACTCATTGAATCATTGAAGTTTTTAGCAGTTTGTTCAAAGTATGGGACAGGTATGAAATCATTTGGGACATTTTCAATTGTTGGCGCATGTTCAAATTGATCAATTTTCGAATTCGGTTCTGGACCCATTTCGAATTCAATAGTTCCTCCATCATAAATTTCATCGTAACTTAAATATAAACGATTTATTTTGTGACCATTTAATTTTAGTTTTTGAATGTATTTATTCTCTTTTGATTGATTCACGACTTTAATTGTAAACTCTTTTCTGTTTTCTAATTTTAAAGTTGTTTTTTCTCCTAAAGGTCTACCGATTTCAAAATATGGATTTCCTGGTGCAATTTGATAGATTCCCATTGCGCTCAAAACATACCAAGAAGACATTTGTCCACAATCTTCATTTCCAGCCAAACCATCAGGCTTGGTTGAATACATTTCATTTAATATTTTGTCAATGTAAAATTGTGTCTTGTGTGGATGATTTGTGTAATTATAAAGATAAGCCATGTGATGAGAAGGCTCGTTTCCATGCGCATATTGTCCGATTAATCCAGAAATATCAACTTGATCCCTACCATTTAATTTTGATCCAGCCGAAAATAATTGATCCAACCATTTCTCCAATTCATCTTTTCCTCCTAAAAGGTTTATTAAAACACCAATAGCGTGAGGTGTGTAAAGTGAATATTGATAACTGTTTGCTTCCGTATAATTCATATTCACTTCGCTTGGATCAAATGGAGCGTACCATAATCCACTTTTACGTGCTCTCATGAATTTTGTACTTGGATCATATAGATTAATGAAATTCATACTTCGATTCAAGTATTCTTTTCGGATTACTTCATTTTTTTTCTGCTTGTTTTGAATAGCATCAGCGAAAATTGAAATGCAATAATCATCATAAGCATATTCCAACGTTTTTGATACTGATTCAGGTTCTTCGTTGTAACTAATAAATCCATTTTTTCCGAATTGAACTTTTCCCAATTCATTAATTCGAGATGATTTTAGCATTGCTTGATAGCCTTTTTCAATGTCAAAATTTTGAATCTTCTTGACGTAAGCATCAGTTATTACAGAAGCAGCATGATAACCAATCATACAATCTGTTTCATTTCCAGCTAATTCCCAAACTGGAAGTTCTCCGGCTTGATC
Organism: Flavobacteriales bacterium; assembly: GCA_947453715.1. Taxonomy (GTDB): domain Bacteria; phylum Bacteroidota; class Bacteroidia; order Flavobacteriales_D; family Crocinitomicaceae; genus CAIUKX01. The sequence continues at coordinate 3,251 of CANGHX010000089.1, forward strand.
GTATTGCCTTAGAAATGTATTTATCATTTCACCAGTTCTTTGTTTTTGAAGCAATGTAAAAAGGGGATGAGTCGCTCGGTATGTATCCCAAAGTGAAAAAACAGTGTATTGATTCTCAAACGTTGCAGTCAACTTATGAATTTGATTGTCCCTTCCTCTATAGCGTCCATCCACGTCATTAAATAAATTTGGACTTAAAAATGAATGGTATAATGCAGTATAAAAAGTGACCAATTCATCTTTATTTGTAGAATTAAATTCAACTTTATTCAATTCATGTGCCCAAGCTTCTACTGTTGATGTAAAAATATTGTTTAAATCAAAATCTAACATTTCATAAGCAAGATTTTCTTTTGCTCCATCAACATCTACAGCTGATATTCCAACTTTTATTTTTATTTGTTGAATTTTTTCAGAGAATTCTAAAACTAATTTATGTTGTCCATTTTTAGAAAGTATTTTGCTTTTTTGGTAGGGAACATTTAATTCCATTGCAAAATAAAAATGTTGTTCTTTTGCCCAATCTTTTGAAACTCTATGTCCAGAAATTATTGTTTTAGATTCCAATTTAATATCTGAAGAAATTAATTGATCTCGATGATCTAAATCAATTACGATGTAACGTTTTCCTTTTTTTTCTTTGAAATTGTATTCGTGAATCCCACATCTTTCAGTAGCAGATAAACGTACTAATACTTTTGGGTCTTTTAAAAATACTTCATAATAGCCAGGAGCTGTTTTTTCAGAAGAATGATCAAAACGCGAAGCGTATCCTCCAGCAACTTTATATCCAGGTTCAACTTTTGCTTTTCCTAATTGTGGTGAAATTAATAAATCACAATAATCTGGAACACCAACACCGCTTAAATGGGTATGACTAAAGCCATAAATAACAGAATCTGAATAATGATATCCTCCACAACCATCCCATCCGTAGGCTCTTGTGTCAGGACTTAATTGGATCATCCCAAAAGGAGCACTAACACCTGGGTAAGTATGACCATGACCGCCAGTTCCGATGAATGTATTGACATATGTCGTACTAATAATTGATTTTGGAATTTCATCTTTTGGTGGTGCAACTTGAGTGTCCGTATTTATATATTTCTTACGTGTATCTTGAGAGTCTTTTAATTTGTTGACACTTTTATCTTGTGAGAACGTGATTAAATGACTGAATATTAGGATGAATAATGTTAAAACGTTTTTCATTTATATGATTTAACGATAAATTAATTTAATATTTTCCAAAACATTGAAGCTGCTGAACCTAAAACTGCAGCATTTTTACCATGTAGACTTGAAATTCTAATTTCAATTTTATCTTGATAAATTTTTAATGCATTTTTTTCAAAATGATACTTTACCTTATTAGCAAAGTTAGGACCACTTTGGGCAATTCCACCAAATAAAATATATGCTTTGGGATTTGAAAAACAAGAAAAATCAGCAAGGGCAGAACCTAAGATTTCTGCTGTGAAATCGATTATTTCATTTGCAAATAAATCACCTTTTTCAGCTTCTTGAAAAACATCTTTTGCTGTTGGATATTCAATTTTTAATAATGTTGAATTTGATTTGTTATCAGATGGTAGTTCATTAATACTTCTAACAACTCCAGTCGAAGAAGCATATGTTTCTAAACAACCTTTTCTTCCACAACCACATGTTCGACCATCCTTTATTATACGAATATGACCATATTCACCTGCAAAACCATCTTGACCATAAACCAATTGGCCATCAATAATAACTCCGCTGCCAACACCTGTACCAAGTGTTATTGTGACAAAATGTTTTAAATCTTTTGCGTTTCCAAAAAGCATTTCTCCAATTGCAGCTGCATTTGCATCATTTGTTAAAATTGCTGGTTTATGAAATTTATCCGTAAAAATTTGAGCCAAAGGAACAATTCCTTTCCATTTTAAATTTGGTGCATATTCAATATTACCAGTAAAATGATTCCCATTTGGAGCTCCAATACCAATACCAATGATTGAATCTAATAGATTTTCACTTGATAAATCGCTATATATTTTGTTTACTAAATCTTTTGGTAATTCGAACTGTGAAGTAGGTAAACTCTTTTCAATGATAACATTTCCGGTTTTGTCAACCAATCCGTAAACAGAGTTTGTGCCTCCTATATCAATCCCAAGTGCGTAATGTTCAGACATTTAAAATAAGTTATTGCGAGAAATTCCATTCATTCATGAAGTTTTTTAAAAATAATTCTAAAAATTCATGTCGTTCATTTCCTATGTTAATTGCGGTTCTAGTATTCAATTTCCTTCTTAAAAGTAGTAATTTTTCATGAAAGTGATTGATCGTATGACTTTTTGCATTTTTATATGCATCAAAACTATCATGTAAAACAGGTGGAATTGATGGATCGTAAAGTGGTCTACCTTTGTTTCCTCCATATGCAAATGCTCTTGCAATTCCGATTGCTCCTATGGCATCCAATCGATCTGCATCTTGTACTATTTTAGCTTCAATTGAGCTAGTTAAATGTTCAACGTTAGCACCTTTAAATGAAACTTGATTAATGATTTCTCGAACTTTTTCAGCTTTTACTGATGAGTAATTTAAATTAATTAACATTTCAAAAGCGATATCACCACCTAAGGTAGCTGATCCTCCATTGAATTTATGGTCAGAAACATCATGTAAAAGTGCCGCTAATTCTATAATTTCAAGATTTCCTCCTTCTGATTTTTGAAGAAAAGTAGCCATGTTGTAAACTCGTTCTATATGAAACCAATCATGACCAGTTGATTCATTTTCAAATTGTTTTTGAATGATTGACTTTATTTGTGATACAATTTCTGTTGAATTCATCTTATTTAATCAATTTAAACATTTCAATCTGACCATTTTTTGAAGTCAAATAAAGGTTTTCATTATCAGAAGTCATGGCGAAATAACAATTTTTAGAAATTGAAAACCAAGTTTTTCCATAATCCAAAGAATAATCTAAACCGTTTGTACCGCAAGTATAATATACGCCTTTTTTAAAATGAACTGAAGATCTGTAGCCATTTGGTGAAATTCTAGAAATTCCCCATGTTTTTCCTCCATCTGTTGTGTAGAAAGCATTTTTCATTTTATTTGATGGTTGAGTATAATTACCACCAACTACAACACCTGATAAATCATCTTTAAAACAAACCGAAAATGCTCCAATTCCTTCTCCTTGCTCAAAAGGTAACAATTTTGAACTCCATGTTTTGCCTTTATTATTTGATTTTAAAAAGCGACTTTGACTACCTCCTGATACAAAAATAAAAGTAGAGTCATTTAATACTTGGACATTGGTGCCGCTTGCTGAAAATCCAGCCTCACCCTCTAATGCTGCAATGTTTCCAATACATTTTCCCCACTTATTATTTTCATATTTATAAAGTGAAAAAACATTTTGAATCGGATCGCCCATCATAAATGCAATATTATTTGCACCATCAATACCGTCTAAAAATACACTGTCCCAAAATTGATGTTTTTCAATTTCTAAAGCGTTGTTTTTTAAATGAACGGCTAATCCAGTAGTTCCACTTTGAATAGCAATGATTTCATCATTTATTATTTGAATATCTCTTAATTCTTGAATTTTTTCACTTTTTGATTCGTAACTGATTTTTTCTTTTGTACTTAAATTGTAAGAATAAATTTTTCCGTTAGAATTTGCTGTAAAAAGAATATTATTCTTAATTAATATTCCTCTGGCATAACAACTATCTTCAGTATATTGAATAATTTCACTTTTAATTGAAGTCAATTCATTTGTTGATTTTAAAATCTTACAAGAAGTTAAAATTGAAATAAAAAATAATGGTAAAAGCAATTTCATATCTAATTTATATTTTTGTATTTATTCTCAAATTTTAACTTTTGTTCAGCTTTTAGCTCATTTAAATCGGATGGAATATCTCGTTTCCATCTTTTATGAGACCAAATCCAAAATTCTGGTTGTTCAATGATAGCTTTTTCTAATAAATGCGCATGCGATTCTGTAATTTCGCCCCAGTTCATTGTTTTTGGATCAGAAGAAATCAATTTAAGTTCCATCTGATAATATCCTCTTTTAACTTTAACAATTTTAAAGAAAACAACTGCAAAATTATATTCGTGAGCCATTTGTTCTGCTCCGAACAAAACTGCAGTTTCTTGATTTAAAAAATTCATCCAATAACTTTTTCTTGAATCACCTGGAGATTGATCACTTAACGTTAATATAGCTATGGGATTATTTTTTTCCTTTGCAATTGCCTCTTTAAAATTTTTAGCATGAATCACTTTCATTCCGAAACGAGATCTTCTTTCATTTATTTTCTTGTCCCAAAATTTACTCGTTAACGGCATCCCGATTCCCATTGCTTGATGCTTGAACAATGAGTTTTGAGTCGTAATCAACCATTCCCAATTGTTATAATGTCCAGAAACTAAAAGCACACTTTTGTTTTGATCATACAATTGATTCATTATCTCAGGATTCTTAACAATTAATCTTTTTGATAACTCTACTTGAGAAATAGTCAAATTTTTAATTCCTTCAGCTAGAATATCAGTAAAATGACGGTAAAATTTACGTTCAATTTTTTTTATTTCAGATAGAGATTTATCAGGAAAAGAGCGTTCCAAATTTTGTCTAACAACTTTTCTACGATAAGGAATAAATAATATTAGGATTAAAAATAAAAAATCAGTTAAAAGATAGATTAATCTTAATGGTAAATAGGAGAGAGGAATAACAAAAATGTAGTATGCTAATTTTGAAATCATGCGTTCAATTTTCTTTTAAGACTTTAAAGTTAATTGATTTTTTTGTCAATAAATTAAAATTAGAGTAGTATTAAATCATCTTTGTCTTATGTATCCTGGTTCTGTTGGTTTCAAATCAAATATCCAAGTGTAATAACCGATAAAATGAGAGTCATAAAATCCATGACGTTTGTAGTATTTTTCAGGGATAAAAATGTGATTACTTTTTGGTAAACCATTAGTTCTTTTTTGTGGGGCTATTCCATCTAACATACAAGGAGCTGTGTATTTATATTTATTATGGTCGCAACCGTATTGATAAACTTGAGTCCAGTCTGAAATATTTACGGCTCCGCTTTCTGGATTTTCTGGAGAAATAATGTAAAATTCGCCTAAATTGATGTTTCCTTTTAATTCATCAATAATCCCTAGAGCATAGGCATATCCCATACTATGAGCGATAATATTAATGGTGTCGTTTTTAGATTTATTAGGTATTTCATTGAGCATTTGAAGTAGATTTTTCCCTGCAATTCTTCCATTTTCACGACGAGTATTAAATCCCTTTTTGTTAGGTTTCTTAGGAAGTAAGTCTAACGTTTTATCAGATTTAAACCAAGAGAAAAATGAATCATTATTTTTTACTGTTTTACAAGAGTGTTTATGTCTGTTTGGGCAACGCTCAGGGTAGATTGTAGAAGTAGAAGTGAAGTCTATTAAACTTCTATAATTAGACGTTTCAACCGAAAAATGACCATCTGCATAGTAACTTTCAGTTGGATTGATTCGTCGTTGGAAGATTAAATCAATTTCTTTCCAAGGTCTCCAATAATCATAACGGTCAAATAAATAAATTAAATTATTTGAATTAGGAAATTCCAAACCATTTTTCTGAATGTCAGCAAATGATTCTTCAAATGTTCTACCAATAGATGAGGGACGATAACCGTTTACAAATAATAATACTCTTTTTGAAGGATCTTCATTTATGGTTAATTTATCTGTAATGTCAGTACCATTGTGATTAAATACGCGTTGATTGACGATTTCATTTTGTTCGCCATAGTAGTTAAAAACCATGTAATGACTTTCTACTTTTTCATTGAATTTTTGTAATGGAACTGAAAGAATTCTTGAATCAAATTGAAATTTACATTTAGTCCATTTTTCGTTTTCATCTTTTTTAAGAGAAAAATACAATACATTTCCTTTTGTTCTCATGTACCATTTATGGTCTCGTTTTAAAAGAATCTCGGATTTTAATGCTGTTTCATCTTCTCGCTTGATGTCTTTATTCTCAATAATAGCTTGAATAGCTTCTTTGTAAGTATCATCTTGTAAATCTTCTAAATATCCGGAAGTAATTTTATGTTTAACAATTTGATTTTGAATATATATAAATCCAGAAGTATAAATAATTACATTAAGTATCAATAATCCTAGAAAGAGGAATTTTGTAATCAGTTTAGGGCGTCTAAAAAGAATGTGAATTTTTCGTTTCCATTTTCTTCTAAAATAAAGAGTAATAAGTACTAAAATCGAAAAAAATATAAAATGAAACCAGCAGATAAAGTATTTACCGACTGAAAATAAAGGCTTTAATAAGGTGTCTTTAATGTTTAAATGATAAGAAAGATAATTTTTCTTAAATGGTCTTTTTATAGTACTTAGTAAGTTTTCATCTCGAATGATGATGTTCCCTTTCAAATCTTCTTGCCATGAATAATAAGCCACTCGACCATTAATTGTTTTTACATCTTCTTCAGCATCGTAAAATAAATAACTATCACAACTACTTCTAATTAATTCCCATTGAAAATAAGTTAATTTCGAACCATAAGTAGTATCCATTAAATTTTCTGTACTACCTTTTTTTGGTCCTTCATTCGACCAAGAATCTTGCAACGATCCTAATCCAAATCCCAATGTTCTTGCAATATCTTGATATATGGAAAGAGAGGTTTCAGATACAAATCCACAAGCTTTATTTCTAGGCATGTATCCGTGTAAATCTTTATTGTTAAATCCCGGAATTATGAAAATATAGTAAGCATTTTTATTTGCATTTGGATGACGATCAAAATAAATGTCTCTCAAATCTCTCATTTGATGTGTAAATTGATCGTTATTTACATCCGGATTGACAAAAAGTGACGTGTCATTAAAATCTTTTGATGAAAAAGATGGATTAAATTTAACATCAAAATGAATGTTAACTTGTTTATAAACAGTGTTTAAACGTTTTGTAATACTGTCTTTATTTAGTTTTATATAAGTTAATGGTACTATAAAAACTGTTTGTTTATTCTCATTGAAATAATGAATATTTAATTGACTAATCTTTGTTTTTTTTAAATAAGCAGCTAATTGAAAATCAGTTGGTTTGTGCTGAATATTTAAAATGATAGTTGAATCGTTTAGTTTATATTTGAATAGTTTATTAACGGTGTTTTCTATATAGAAGTTTAAACTATTGTTATTGAGATTTTTTGGAACAATAATTTTAAGTTTGAATGATTCATTTGGTTTTACAGCTAAATGAGAGGTGAAAAATGCCGTATTTTTTTCCTTATAAAAAGATTGCCATTCTTTCTCTTTTGATATTGGATTATCCTCGCTTAGGTTGTTTGTACTAACGCAAGAATATTTCAAGCGAATAGGTGCTTTTTTTGGAGTTGAATTGTTTTGTGAAATAGTTGAAAAGCTGTTTAGAACAGAAATGTAAATAAATAGACAAAGAAAAATGGCTTTTTTCATGAGTAATTTTATTTATATTTTTTCCCCCATAATTTTTGGATATTCTCTTCGATTTCCTGTTCTTTTTTACTGCTCCCAGCTTTGAAAAAGTTCGTATTGCTTAGTTCAGAAGGTAGAAATTCTTGTTCAGCAAAATTATCCGGATAACTGTGAGAATATTTATAGCCTTGACCATAACCAAGATCTTTCATCAATTTTGTTGGAGCGTTTCTTAATGCTAATGGAACAGGAAGGTTACCGGATCTTTTCACTTCTTCTTGCGCTTGGTTTATAGCCATATAAGAAGCGTTTCCTTTGGGAGAAGTAGCCAAGTAAATAGCACATTGCGAAAGAATTATTCGAGATTCTGGCCAACCAATAACATCAACTGCTTGGAAACAATTTGTAGCCATTAATAAAGCATTTGGATTTGCTAAACCAATATCTTCTGATGCTAATATAATTAATCGTCTAGCAATAAATTTTGGTTCTTCACCACCTTCAATCATTCTCGCTAACCAATAAACAGCAGCATTTGGATCACTTCCTCTGATAGATTTTATAAAAGCAGAAATAATATCATAATGTTGTTCTCCATCTTTATCATACATCGCTAAACTTTGCTGTGCAATGGAAAGAACAAGTTCGTCGGTTATTATTATAGGTGTATTGATTTTATAAGTACCAACAATTATTTCAAATACATTTAAAAGTTTTCGAGCATCACCACCCGAAATGCCTAATAAAGCATTTGTTTCTTTTAAGGTAATGTTCTTCGTTTTTAAAATCGAATCGTCTTTAATTGATCGAATCAATAATTTTTCTAAATCTTCTTTTGTGTGATGTTGTAAAGTGTATACTTGGCATCTTGATAGTAAAGCTGAAATAACTTCGAATGAAGGATTTTCAGTTGTTGCGCCAATTAATGTTACAACACCTTTCTCAACAGCACCAAGCAATGAATCTTGTTGAGCTTTTGAAAATCGGTGAATTTCATCTATAAATAATATTGCACCTTTTTGTTGAAACATTCCAGTTTGCTCCACTTTATTAATAACATCTCGAACATCTTTAACACCCGAAGAAATAGC
>CANGHX010000090.1 GCA_947453715.1 Flavobacteriales bacterium
TAACATACAATATTAACACTTGTAAAAATAATGAAAAATTTCATTCAATCATTTTTATTCCTTGCCGTTTTTGTTCCATGCAAATTCCATGCTCAAATTGAAATTTCGAAAGAAAAAGAAATAAAAAACGAACAAACTGTTTCTGATACAACTTCAAAAAAGAAACGTTCAGAACGAAAAAATGTTGACGGAACAACAGAAATTTATTTAACCTCAGCATGGTCTAGTTCGACAAGAGTTTTAGAAACACGATCGGATGCATTTGCAAAACCTTTAGGAATTAAAGCGGATGAAACACCTATTATGATTTGGTCTTATGGTTTTGGGTTTAGAAATTATTTGCACAAGCACATTGTTTTTGAAGGTGGAATGTCTTTGTTGAGAAATGGGGAAATGTATACATTAATTGGGGATGATTCATCATACAAATATGTGAATACATATACATATATCGCTATGCCATTGAGGTTGCAATATGCTACTTCCGGCGATTTTAAGTTTTTTATTGGTGGTTCAGCTTTCCCGCAAATAATGTATTTATACAAACACAAAGAAACGTGGGTTGATAATAATAATCAAACGACAACAACTATAGATAAAGATAAAAGTCCATATAGCTCATTTGTTTTTAGCGCTGGAATTAACGCGGGTTTTCAAGCGAAATTTAGTAAATATACTTCGTTTTATTTTTTACCTGAATACCGTTGGCAATTGACGAATTCATATACCAAAATTGGAAATTATGGTCACTATGCAAGAGTGTTAAGTGTTAATTTTGGATTAATTTATCAATTATAAAAGATGAAAATCAGAGAAATAACAAACTATTTAGAAAGTTTAGCGCCTTTATCAAGTCAAGCTGATTTTGATAATTGTGGATTGATTGTTGGCGATTCTTCTACAGAAGTGACGAGTGCAATTATCTGTTTAGATTGTGTGGAAGTGATAGTAGATGAAGCGATTCGTAAAGGAAGTAATTTGATTATTGCGCATCATCCGATTGTTTTTAAAGGGTTAAAAAAATTAAACGGAAAAAATTACATCGAGCGTACAGTTATAAAAGCGATTCAAAACGGAATAGCGATTTATGCGATTCATACAAATTTAGATCATTACCGTTTTGGAGTGAATTATGAAATAGGTCAGCGATTGGGATTGGAGAATTTACAAATTTTAGATCCGGTTGAAAATTCCTTGTTTAAATTGAATGTTTACGTTCCAATAGATCATCTTGAAAAAGTAAAATCTGCCGTTTTTGAAGCGGGAGCAGGGGAGATTGGAAATTATTCAGAATGTAGTTTTTCTTCAGATGGAACGGGAACGTTTACGCCAAATGAATTAGCAAATCCGTTTGAAGGAGAAAAAAACAATCGATCAACTGTTTCAGAGGTAAAACTGGAACTATTGGTTACTTCACATAGCTTAAATGCAGTTGTGAAAGCAATGAAACAAGCGCATCCTTATGAAGAAGTAGCTTATGATATTATCTCGTTGAAGAATCAAAATGCGTTCGAAGGAGCTGGAATGGTTGGAGAATTGAAAGAACCAATGGATGAACTGGCGTTTTTATCAAAAGTGAAAGTGAATTTTAAATGTGAAGTCATTCGTCATACAAAATTGATGAAGAAGCCAATTAAACGAGTTGCTTTTTGCGGTGGATCTGGAAGTTTTCTTTTAAATAAGGCAAAAAGAGCAAAAGCAGATATTTTTATCACAGGAGATTATAAATATCATGATTTTTTTGATGCTGAAAATGAGCTAGTAATCGCAGATATCGGACATTTTGAGAGTGAACAATTCACAATTAATTTAATAGCTGACATTTTGAAGAAAAAATTTCATACCTTTGTCGTTCATTTAACGGAGGAAAATACGAATCCTATAAATTATTTTTAGACAAATGGCAACAACTGCGACTAAAAAAGAGACATCAGTAGCGGAAAAATTAGATGCTCTATATCAATTGCAATTAATTGATTCTGAAATCGATAGAATTAGAACGATTAGAGGTGAATTACCTTTAGAGGTTCAAGATTTGGAAGATGAATTAGCGGGTATCACGAACCGTATTGCAAAGACAGTAGAGGAAATTAAAGACCTTGATACTGAAATCACTGATCGTAAAAATGCTGTTAAAGACTCTGAGTTGGCGATAAGCAAATACAAAGAGCAACAAGAGAAAGTGAGAAACAATCGTGAATTCGAATCTTTAGCTAAAGAAATCGAATACCAAGAATTGGAAATCAAATTACACGAGAAAAAAAGCAAAGAAGTAAAATTCAAAATCACTTCTAAAAAAGAAACGTTAGAAGAAGCTAAAAATCGTTTAGAATTTAGAAAAGTTGATTTAGCTACTAAAAAAGCTGAATTAGATGAAATCGTTGGTGAAACTCAAAAAGACGAAGAGAAATTAATTGCTGATTCAGAAGCTGCTAAAGCTAAAATCGAAGAGCGTTTAATTTTCGCTTATACACGTTTAAGAGAAAATGCTAAAAATGGTTTATCTGTAGTTCCAGTTCAACGTGATTGTTGCGGAGGATGTTTTAATAAAATCCCACCTCAAAGACAATTAGAAATTGAAACAAAAAGAAAAGTTATTGTTTGTGAGCACTGTGGACGTATTTTAGTTCCAGCTTCAATGACAGAATAATTTTCTTATTCAAAATAAAATTGACCGCTCCGATTTATCCGAGCGGTTTTTTTTCGTCTAATATAAAGTCTAAGCGTCTAAAGTCTATGTGTCTAATGTCTATTCGTCTAAGTGTCTAAATTCTAAGTGTCTAAAGTCTAAGTGTCTAAATTCTAAATATCTAAATATCTAGCAATATGAAATTCTCCGATTACAACATATCCCCATTAATTAAATCTCAATTAGAAAAATTAGGATTTAAGAAGCCAACTGATATTCAGTTCAAAGCAATCAAACCGATATTAGAAGGTGAAGATGTATTGGCAATTGCGCAAACAGGTACAGGTAAAACGGGTAGTTTTGTGATTCCGATTCTTCATAAATTAGTAACGAAAACACATAAGAATTACAAAGGTGTTCGTTGTTTGGTAATGGTTCCAACAAGAGAATTGGCTAAACAAAATGCTGCTGTTTTTAGAGAAATTGGTTCAGAAACATCGATTAAAACATTTGGTTTATTTGGCGGAGTGGAACAAGAGCAACAAATCAGAACATTAAACAATGGAATTGATGTGTTGGTTTCTACGCCAGGAAGAATGTTCGATTTGATTTCGCAAGGACATTTAGATATCTCTCAATTAGAGTTTTTGGTGTTAGACGAAGCGGATTTAATGTTAGACATGGGATTTTTGAAAGATATCCAGGATGTGTTGAAGCATATTCCAAAGAAACGTCAGACGTTATTTTTCTCTGCGACGATTACCAAGAAAATTAAAACCTTAGCTTATACTTTAGTAAGAGATGCGATTCGAATTCAAATTTCACCTCAAAACCCAGTAGCAGAAAACATCGATCATGCTGTAGTGATGGTTGAGATGGATGATAAAAGATTCTTCTTGGAAAATGTTTTGAAAGAATACGACGAAAATAAATTTGTTGTATTTGCTAGAACAAAAGTACGTGTTGAAAGAATTGTTGCGGCAATGGAACGAGTTGGAATCAAATCTGAAGCTTTGCATGGTGGGATTGAACAAAAAGATCGTTTTGTAATCTTAGATCGTTTTCGATCAGGTGAAAATCGAGTATTGATCACAACAGATGTTGCAGCCAGAGGGATTGATATTCCTTCAATTGATTACGTTGTAAATTACGATGTTCCAGATAATCCAGAAAATTACGTTCACCGTTGCGGACGTTGTGGAAGAGGAAACAAAAGAGGTCAAGCGATTTCATTTTGCAGCAAAGAAGAAAAACCATTGTTAGAAGCCATCGAAGAATACACTGGAGAAGACATTGAGCATTATGAAATGTCCTTAGCTGAATACAAAGACGTATTAAAAGATACAGATGACGGAAGTTACGATTGGAAAAAATTAATCGAAGAAGCCAACAAAGAAGACGGATCTTTTGATGAGTGGAAGGATAAATAGATTTTAAGATTAAGTATAATTACCTATTTTTTGTTTAATAAATTTTATTAAATTCGCATTATAATTAAAACGCTATTTTATATGAAAAAAAATCTACTATTTGCTTCGGCTCTTTCATTATTATCTATTGCAACTTACGCTCAAAGCGGTTGCCGAATTGTGAAAGATTCAATTACAACACAAAACGTTCAAAATCCACAGTCTTCTTACGGAAGTGATTACACGTATACTGCAGGGAAATTAGATGCAATGACAAGATGGAATTCAATGCAAGTAGCATTTGATTCTGTTTTTTATAATGCTAGTGGAGATGTTTTGAAAACAATCTCAGTAAACTTTGGTGATACTTCAATTTACGATTTCGTTTATACTTCTGGTAAACTTACACGAGTAAATGGTTCAGGAAATAGAAACACTGTAAATTGGGTTAAATCTTATGATTTAGTTTACAATGGTTCAACATTAACTGATATTAATTTAGATCAAACAAATTTAGCTCCAAATCCTGATAATAATGGAGATATTCCAGGGATCCCAGGAAGTTTTAATGGAATTACTTGGACAAATGGAAACCCAGTGCATTATACTATTAATGCTTCTATGGGAGGTCAACCGCTAGTTTTAGTTGTTAATAATACTTATGACTCAAAAAACAATGTTTCTAAATTGAAAGCAATTAGAGGTGGAGCTGAAGGAGTTATGGATTTTATGGCGGTAAATAATCTTCACCTAGCAACTGCAGGAAGTGCTTTGATTCCAATGCAAGTTGCAATTGGCGATACCTTAGCATTACACGATTATGTATACAATTCAAATAATGATGTGGAAACTGATTCAACTTTCCCTTATTTGTTTGATAATGATTCGACTGTAACATATTACACATATGACTGTTCTCATGTATCAGTGAAAGAAAACAAAGCAGTTTCTAAAAATTATATTTACCCAAATCCTTCTGAGAATGGTAAATTCAATTTACATTACACTTCTCAATCAGGAAATGCAATCACAGTTCAAGTGTTAAATTCATTAGGACAAGTTGTGGAAGCGGATAAATATGAAATGTATACAGGTGACAATACAGTTACAATGAATGTAAATGTAAAAGGTTTATTCTTCGTGAAAGTAATTGACGGAGCTGAAACTAAAACTTATAAAGTATTAGTGAAATAAGCTTCAAAATACGATTTAGACTAAAATGTCGTTTCATCTTTATGGAACGACATTTTTTTTTGAAAAATAAATGTTAATTTAGTAGTGAATCTAATACGTTTAAAATATGAAGATTAATTTAATCATTCTTTTTATTGTTTGTGCGCTAAATTCAATTGGGCAAACAGTACTTGAACCTAAACATACAATCAATGTTGAAGTGGGATTACCAGTAACTATGGCAAATAAAACCTATAAATGGATGATGCAAGGGGTCGTTAATGCCAGTATGTATTATCAATACCGTTTTCCTTCGAATCTTGCTGTTGGTGCTGGTGTAAATTATAGCATGGCTACAATAAGTGTTTACAAGGTAAAGCCTAGTATTAAAGGACAAATCTATAATATTGGAGGCTTTGTGAAAATTGCACATGAAAAATTTTATTCAGAAACCTTTGGTACTGACTTCGCTTTAAAAATTGGTTACCAGCAAACAACATTTAAAGATAGTTTATTGGGTAAAGATTATTCTTCAAAATCATATTCTATAAATTCAATTAATATGACCCCAATGGTTACTTTTAAATTAATGGCTGATGAAGCAAATTCATATGGATTTACGATTGGTTACACGTTCAATGATTATAATTTTTATCCAGCAAGATTAGGATTTACCCCACAAGGATTCTCTAACGAAGATTTCAAAGGAAGCACTCAGTTTATGACTGTTGGATTCAGTTATACGCATTATTTAGGTCGAAAAACAGAATAATTTTCAAAATAAAAATAAATGTTTGTTCAAACCAATTCTGTTCGAGCAGTAAAAGAATACATGAAAAATCGTTTGATTGAACATTTTTCTGAATCAGAAATTCGTTCAATTATCAATACGGCAATTTGTGAGAGATTAAAAATCGATTATTCTGATTTAATTTCAGCCAATGATCAATTACTTTCAGAATCTGACCTTTTATATTTCAGAGGCATCGTAAAACGATTATTAGTGAATGAACCGTTTCAATACATAATTGGTCATTCAGAATTTTACGGACTGAATATCAAATCCGATAAACGAGCGTTAATTCCCCGACCAGAAACCGAAGAATTGGTAGAATGGATGAAAGAGACATTTACAAATCAACAAAATTTGAAGTTGGTGGATATCTGTACAGGAACAGGTTGTATTGCATTGGCATTAAAATCCATCTTTAAAGATTCAACTGTTATTGGTTCAGATTATTCAAAAGAAGCAATTGAATTAGCGAAAGAAAATACCGTAGCATTAAATTTAGCAGTAGATTTTTTAGAATTCGATGCTTTAACTAATTCAGCTTATCCTTTCAAAGAAAATGAATTCGACGCGATTGTATCGAATCCACCTTATATTCCGGAAGTTGATAAATTAGAAATGAGTCAAAATGTGTTGGATTTTGAACCACACCTGGCATTGTTCGTTGAGAATGATTCCCCCATTGTTTTTTATCAAAAGATAGCTGAAAATGCGCTGACATATTTGAAACCAAATGGATATTTATTTTTTGAAATTCACGAACGTTTCGCAAAAGAAGTACTGGACGATTTGATTCAAAAAGGATTTGTAAATTGTGAAGTCAAAAAAGATTTACAAGGCAAAGACCGTATGGTAAAAGCACAGAAAAAAGATTGATATATGAATTTTGATAGTTTAGTTACTCAAATTAATGAAACCCATATTTTATTACAGAGAAATTCTGTAAAAGCAATAAATATCAGCCTAACGTTAAGAAATTGGTTAATTGGTTGCTACATCTTAGAATTTGAACAACAAGGGGAAGATAGAGCAAAATATGGAACTAAAATCATTAGTGAATTAGCTTCAAGAATTGAAGTAAAAGGTTTAGGAGAAACAAACTTAAAGTTGTGTCGTCAATTTTATTTAGTATATCCAACGGTCTTCAAAAATGCTTCTCAAGAACTAAAAAATAGTTTACCTTTTCAAATTCGTCAGTCGCTGACTGACGAATTCCATTTATCTAGTTTTCAACCAATTGAAATTGGTCAGTCGCCGACTGACGAATTCGCGACCAACCCAAATCAAAACGCTTTTTCTCCATCAAAAGACGAGAATAATGCCTATTTGAACAAGTTGTTTTTAGCGACATCATTCACCCATTTTGTGGAATTAATAAAAATTGATGATGAAACGAAAAGAAAATTCTATGAACTTTTAATCTTAAAAACAACACCCTCCGTTTCAGAATTGAAACGTCAAATAAATACGCTTACTTTTGAACGATTAGGATTGTCTGAAAACTATGAATTAGCATACGAACAAATTCAGCAAAAAATCACTCCGCAGGAAGGTCAAGACATTATAAAATCACATTACTTTTTAGAGTTTTTAAATTTAAAACATCCACAATTAGTGGAAGAAAGTGATTTAGAACAAGCATTAATTCAACATTTACAACAATTTATTTTAGAATTGGGGAACGGCTTTTGTTTTGAAGCACGTCAAAAAAGAATATTGATCGGTGAGGAATATTATTTCATAGACTTAGTTTTTTACCACCGAATATTGAAATGTCATGTGATTGTGGAATTGAAAACAGACAATGTGAAATATGAACACATCGGACAATTAAAAACATACATCAATTATTTCAAGAAAAACATCGTTGAACCAACAGACAATCCACCAATTGGAATTCTATTAGTGACGAATCAAAATAAAGCGTTAGTAGAATATGCAGTTGCGGATAGCGATAACGAAATTTTCGTAAGTAAATATTTATTGCAATTACCAGACAAACAAAAAATTGTTGATTTTATTGAAAACGAAATTAAAAATTTATAAAATTAAGTTTCAGATAGTGATAAAATTATCTTTTAATTAAATGGAAAAAGCACAAGCAAAACAAGAAATAGAACGTTTGTCGAATGAAATTAATCGACACAATGATTTATATTATATAGAAAACAAATCTGAAATTTCGGATTATGATTTTGATATGTTGTTGGAAAAATTAATTTCCTTGGAACAACAATTTCCTGAATTTGCATTTGATTATAGTCCAACGAAAAGAGTAGGAGGAGACATTACAAAAAAAATGGAATCGGTAGTGCATCGTTTTCCAATGTTATCCTTGTCGAATACCTATTCAGAAGAAGAAATCATCGATTGGGAAAACCGATTGAAGAAGCTTTCAGAAGGAAAATTAGAATACGTTTGTGAGTTAAAATACGATGGAGTAGCGATTGGAATTCAATACGAAAACGGAACATTAAAACAAGCAATTACAAGAGGAGATGGAACGCAAGGCGAAAATGTAACGACAAATGTTCGAACAATTAAAACCATTCCGTTAAAACTAAAAGGAGATTTTCCAGCTGATTTTGAAATCCGTGGAGAGATCTTTTTTCCTTTGAAAAATTTCCAAAAATTAAACGAACAACGATTAGATATCGGAGAAGCAGAATTTGCCAATCCAAGAAATACCGCTTCGGGAACATTGAAAATTCAAGATTCGAAAGTGGTAGCTGAACGAGGTTTAGATTGTTATTTATACGGCGTTTACGGATACGATTTAGAATTGGATGGACATTACGAAAGTGTCTTAAAAGCCAAAGACTGGGGATTCAAAGTGCCCGATCATCAGAAAAATTTCATCAAAAAAACAGATTCAATTGACGGAATCATGGAGTTTATTCATTATTGGGATAAACACCGTTCGGAATTGCCTTTTGAAATCGATGGTATTGTCATCAAAGTCAATAACTACGAACAACAACAAGAATTAGGTTTTACAGCAAAATCTCCTCGTTGGGCAATCGCCTATAAATTCAAAGCTGAACGTGTTGAAACAATTTTAGAATCTGTTCAATACCAAGTTGGAAGAACAGGAGCGGTGACACCCGTTGCGAATTTAAAAGCAGTGCAATTAGGTGGAACAACGGTAAAACGTGCATCATTACACAATTCAGATCAAATCGAGAAATTGGATTTGCATTTGTTAGACAGCGTGTACGTTGAAAAAGGCGGTGAGATTATTCCTAAAATCGTTGGTGTAAATTTAGATAAACGAACATCTGAGAACGAAAAAATTCAATTCATAGAAAACTGTCCAGAATGTGGTTCTGAATTAGTTCGACGTGAAGGAGAGGTGCAACATTATTGCCACAATGAGAATTTATGTCCACCACAAATAAAAGGAAGAATCGAACATTTTATCGGTCGTAAAGCCATGAATATTGATGGTTTAGGAGCGGAAACGGTTGATGTGTTAGTGGAAAAAGAATTGATTCATTCTTATGCTGATTTATACGATTTGACGTTTGATCAGATTGTGAATTTAGATCGAATGGGCGACAAGTCTGCTGATAACTTATTGAAAGGTTTAGAATTATCGAAACAAGTTCCATTTGAAAGAGTCTTGTTTTCATTAGGAATTCGTTTTGTAGGTGAAACAGTAGCGAAAAAATTAGCCAAAGGATTTAAATCAATCGATGCGATCCAAAATGCGAAATTCGATGAGTTGATTAACGTTGATGAAATCGGTGAGAAAATTGCCATTTCCGTTCAGAATTTCTTTTTAGAAGAACGAAATGTAGAAGTAATCAATCGTTTAAAAGCAGTTGGATTAAAATTTCAAATCGAAGAAAAAGTAGGAGGGACAGAGAAGTTGAAAGGAATGAACTTTGTTGTTTCTGGCGTTTTTACTTCGTTCTCAAGAGATGAAATAAAAGAAGTAATCGAATTAAATGGAGGAAAAAATGTTTCGTCAATTTCTTCAAAAACAAATTATGTAGTAGCCGGTGAAAATATGGGTCCTGCAAAATTGAAAAAAGCATCTGATTTAGGAATTATCATTTTATCTGAAGATGAATTCATTCAACTTTTAAATGCATAAGATGGAAACGAAAACAAATTTATGGGAAAAGTCAAAAAGCGCAGTTGTATTTTATGTGTATACAACGGCTGACGAATTCTTGAAATTTAAAAGTTCCGTTGATCAACATATTTTAAATAGTCACCTCAAGGAAGTAAAAGTGATTGTTTTGACAGCTGATAGCAAGATGAACATTGAAAAATATTCCTTGTATAATTATTTCTCACCAAAAGATTTATCGATTTTTGGGAAAATAAAAAAGAAAAATAAAGTAGTAGGAGAAGAGGACTTAGAAGCCCTGCGATTAAAGCATTTTGATTTATTTATTTGCTTTGGAACCCCAACAAAGAAAGTAGCAAAATGGATAAATGGATTTAGTATTCCTAACAGAATTGGAGTGAATTGTGAAAATCAAGACTTTTTCCTATTAAATTTAAAAAGTGCGTTAAATTCTATTCAGGAAATGATTAGTTTTGCAGTAACAACATTGAGTAAAATAGCTTAAGATGGAAAATATTTTCAAAGGATCAGGAGTTGCATTAGTTACTCCATTCAACAACGACGGTTCAATTGATTTTGATGCGTTGCGTAGCTTGGTTCGTCTTCAAATTGAAGGTGGAACAGACTTCTTAGTAGTTCAAGGAACAACAGGTGAATCTCCAGTTTTAACTTCAGGAGAAAAGGAAGAAGTTTTGAAAACGGTGATCGAAGAAAATGCTGGAAAGCTTAAGATTGTTTATGGTGTTGGAGGAAATAATACAACAGACGTTGGAGAAAAATTGAAAAAAGTTCCAGCAGGTGTTGATGGAATTTTATCAGTATCACCTTATTACAATAAACCGACTCAAAAAGGAATCATTGAGCATTACAAACACATTGCAGCTTGTACAGAGTTGCCAATTATTTTGTACAATGTTCCAGGAAGAACAGGTTCAAATGTTTTAGCTGAAACGACATTAGAAATTGCTAGAACAGTAAAAAACATTGTAGCTGTAAAAGAAGCATCAGGAAGTATGGAGCAAATTATGGAAATTATCCGTTTGCGTCCAGAAGGTTTTGGTGTGTTATCAGGAGATGACGCGATTACAATGCCATTAATAGCAGCAGGAGCAGACGGTGTAATTTCAGTAGTGGCAAATGCATTTCCAGAGAAATTCTCAGAAATGGTGAATGCTTCAATCGAAGAAAATTTACCAAAAGCAAGAAAAGCACATTACGATTTATTAGCCGTAACAAAAATGTTTTTCGAAGAAGGAAATCCAGCAGGTGTAAAAGTAGCATTAGCAAAAAGAGGAATCATGAAACCAAACTTAAGATTACCTTTAGTTCAAGTTTCAGAAGCCCTTAAAACAAGAATCGAAAAAGAAACAGAATCATTGGTTCTTGAATCAGTGAAGTAAGAATCTATTCAATATTAGAATTTAGAAGATTAATTTTTCCCTCCTTTAGGAGAGCGAATATTTTCGCGAAGACTAAGCGGTAGCACAAGGAAATGAAGGGAGGTGACAACTATAATTTAATTTTACGAATAGGGATTTTATTCAATCTCAAGTTCTCAATTGTCACCCTCCTTAATCCTCCCTCAAGGGAGGAAGTATAACAATCATAAGCTTATTGTCCTTATATGCCTCCTATGTTTGTATCATTAATATTTTTACATAAAAAAGTGAAAAGATTGAGAGTTCATTATATGTCAAATAACTATCAAGTATATTCAATATAAGATA
>CANGHX010000091.1 GCA_947453715.1 Flavobacteriales bacterium
CAATTACAGTTGGAATCAAGTTAACTTTTGATTCTATATCTTTCACAAGAATTGCAGCTTTTTTATTCACCAAAGCCATTGCATTTTTGGTTTGATGATCTTCTGCTACGTTTGGCGAAGGAACTAAAATTGTCGGTTTTTTTATTAAACACAATTCTGAAACTGAAATTGCCCCTGCTCTAGAAATGACAACATCCGCTAAGGCATAAGCTAAATCCATACGATTAATAAATTTGACCATATTGATTCCAGTCATATCCAATTCGTCTATTTGTGCTTTTAATGTATCGTAATAAAACGAACCACATTGCCACAAAACTTGAATGTTTTTCTCTTGCAATTCTTTCACAAAAGGTAAAAGACTTTCATTCAATGTTCGAGCTCCTAAACTTCCACCAATAATTAATATTGACTTTTTAGTAACGTCCAAATTGTAAAATCGAAAGGCTTCCTCTCTTTTCCCTTCAATTTGAACCATTTCTGAACGAACTGGATTTCCTGTTTCAATAATTTTGTCTGCAGGAAAGAATTTATCCAACCCTTCATAAGCTGTACAAATCTTAGTTACTTTTTTAGAAAGTATTTTATTTGTTTTCCCTGGAAATGAATTTTGCTCTTGCACCAACGTTGGAATGTTCAAATAAGTCGCTGCTTGCAATGTTGGGCCTGATGCAAATCCACCTACTCCAATAACTACTTGAGGTTTAAATTCCTTTAATATTTTTCGTGCATTTAATAAACTCGCGATTATTTTAAAAGGCAACAAGAAGTTTTTCAAAGTAAATTTACGTTGAAATCCAACAATATTTAAACCTACAATTTTATATCCTGCTGCAGGCACTTTTTCCATTTCCATTTTTCCAATTGCTCCAACAAACAATATTTCAGCATTTGGATTTCTTCTTTTTATTTCGTCAGCAATAGCAACTGCAGGGAAAATATGTCCCCCAGTTCCACCACCAGATATAACCACTCTATTTATACTCATTTTCTTGTAAATGCGTTTGAATTTGGATCTACCACTTCTTTATCAGAAGATTTTGTTTGTTTATATGCAATACTTTGAACAACTCCAAGTGCTACACACGTCATAATCAACGCTGAACCTCCCATCGCTAAAAGCGGCATATTTTGCCCTGTTACTGGAAAAACTCCTGTACAGACCAACATGTTTACACTTGCTTGAATCAGCAATAAAACACCAATTCCAATACAGGCATAAGTTTCAAATAAATTATCAGAATTTAACCCAATTTTCATTATTCTAAATAACAAAATGAGGTACATTAATATCAAAACAAAAGCAGCTATAATTCCAAATTCTTCTACAAAACTTGAATAATAAAAATCTGCATAAGCTTCAGGCAAGTATTCTTTCAACTTACCATCACCAACACCTTGGCCTGTAATACCTCCACTAAAAATAGCCAATTGCGCATTCAACGCTTGAGCATTTGCCATCAGGTTTTCACCTGAATCATCCATACTGTTCGTGATACGGTTTTCCCAAGTATCATAACGAGGTAAAAGATTTAAATCAGGTAATGCTTTATGAATTGCAATTACAATTCCCAAACTCACAATACCACCACCAACAACTAAGGCTATTTTACCAAAAGGAATTTTTCCTAAAAAAAGCAATAATAAACAGATGAAAAATAAGATTGCTGCGGTCGAAAAGTTATCCTTCACAATCAATCCACAAATAACAAATATTGGAATCATTAACGGCCAAAACCCTTCTTTCCAACTGTCCATTAAATCTTTTTTCTTGACCATCAATCTAGAAACATAGATGATCAAGGCTAATTTCGCAAAATCCGATGACTGGAATGTTAACCCAACAAAAGGTACACGTATCCATCTTCCGGCACCATTTACTTCTTTACCGAAAAAGAATGTAAACAATAATAAACCTATCCCAAGGTAAAATCCAAACTTTGAAAGTTGAGATATGTATTTTGAATCTTTTTTATGAATCCAGTACATTGCAACAAAAGCAATCACAACGTACGTAAAGTGTTTAAATAAATATTTAAAGGGCGTTCCTCCTTCAATTTTCACTAAGATTGGAACAAAACTATACACACTCACCAAGGAAAAGGCAAGCATGATCAGCGTAATAATCCAAATTACACGGTCTCCTTTTAAATATTTTAAATACTCTTTCAAATTCTATTTATGTTGCGTTAAAAACACATCGAAGTATAATTTCTCTTCTTGCCAATCTTCATCCGAAGCTGAAAAAAGTAGAATTGTGTTTTTTTGCTTTAAACCATTAATTAATGCTAATGTATGTTCTACACTATTGGTTCCAGCAACATTTTTAATTCCTTTATCCATTGGGAAATCCATTACGAATTTTGAATTATCAAATGCTAAAACAGCGTGTAAGTGTGAACAAATTGTTTCCTCTTCTTCAATTGCTTCAATAATATCAGATGAGTTAGCCACCCAAATTACTGGAAAAGGAAACGCATGAATCGTATTCGCTAAAACATGAATATTTGGTTTATACCAAGAAAAAACATCCATTTCCCATAACTTTCCGTGAGGGCGAATTGATGAATTCTCAGCATTTCTCAAACCTTCTTGTCGAGCTTCTAATAACTGATCTTCTTTTTTTCGAGTAGTAGTTTTGCTTTTTGTCATTACGAAAAGTTTTTATAAACCTCTAACAGCTTGTTTAAACAAGTTCCCTCTTTCTTCGTAGTTTTCAAATAAATCAAAACTTGCACAAGCAGGTGAAAGTAAAACTGTTTCATCTTTTCTAGCTAAACGGTAACCATAAGAAACCGCTTCGAAAGCAGATTTCGCTTCAACGATTGTATCAACAACTCCTGTAAATGCTTCGATGATTTTGCTATTATCTTCTCCAAGACAGATAATTGCTTTCACTTTTTCTTTTACTAAAGCCATTAATTCGTTGTAGTCATTTCCTTTATCAACTCCCCCAACGATCCAAACAGTTGGTTTGTCCATGCTTTCTAAAGCAAACCAAGTTGAATTAATATTCGTTGCTTTTGAATCATTGATAAATTCAATACCGTGTACTTTCGCTACGAACTCTAAACGGTGTTCTACGTTCACAAAATCAGAAAGACTTTCTCTAACTGACTCACTTCTGATCTCAAGAATTTTTGCTGCGATTCCTGAAGCCAAAGAGTTCTGGGCATTGTGCTTTCCCTTTAATGCTAATTCGTGAATTGACATAATAAATTGTTTGTTGTTTGTGTTTATTGTTATTTGTTCTTCTGTTGCGTATCCACCAATTTCAAGTTGTTTGTTCATTGAAAATGGAGCTTGTTTAGCTTTGATTTCTCTTTTAGAAATTTCAGCTTGTATGATTGGATCATCGTAATTAAAAATGAACCAATTTTCGTTTGTTTGATTTTGTAGAATTCTAAATTTCGAATCGACATAATTTTGCATTTCGTAATTATATCGATCCAAATGATCTGGAGTAATGTTCATTAAAACAGCGATATCTGCTTTAAATTCGAACATATCATCCAACTGAAATGAACTTAATTCCAATACATAAATATCGAAGTCATCATTCGCAATTTGTTTGGCATAACTCTTACCAACATTTCCAGCTAAACCAACATTTAAACCTGCTTTTTTCAGAATATGATAAGTCAACATGGTTGTTGTTGTCTTGCCGTTACTTCCAGTTATACAGATTGTTTTAGCTTTTGAATAATATCCTCCGAATTCAATTTCTGAAATGATTTTAATTCCTTTTTCTTTCAGTTTTTTAATGATTGGAGCTTTATCTGGAATACCAGGAGACTTAATAATTAAGTCTGAATTCAAAATGATATCTTCTGAATGCTTTCCTTCTTCCCAGTTAAATCCGTTTTCAGTTAATTCGTTTTTAAATTCGTCTTTAATTGAACCAAAATCTGACACAAAAACTTCCCAACCTTGCTTTTTTGCAAGAATAGCAGCACCAACACCACTTTCGCCAGCACCAAGAATTGATATTTTTTTAGTTGTTGTCATTTTTTGTTTTCTTATCTTAATTTCAATGTTACGATTGTCATTACTGCTAAAAGCACTGCTACAATCCAGAAGCGTGATACAATCTTTGCTTCGTGTAATCCTTTTTTCTGATAATGATGATGTAAAGGCGCCATTAAGAAAATTCTTCTTCCTTCTCCAAATCGTTTTTTAGTCAATTTGAAATATCCAACTTGAAGAATTACCGATAAATTTTCAATTAAGAAAACACCACATAAAACTGGAATTAATAACTCTTTACGAATTGAAATGGCAAATACTGCGATGATTCCTCCTAAAGCCAAACTTCCTGTATCTCCCATAAATACTTGAGCTGGATATGAATTATACCATAAGAAACCAACACATGCACCAACGAAGGCAGCGATAAATATTACCATTTCCTCTGCCATAGGAATATACATCACATTTAAATAATCTGCGAAATGAACGTTCGAACTTACATACGCTAAAACTGCTAATGCAATTCCGACAATCGCTGAAGTTCCAGTTGCTAAACCATCTAAACCATCTGTCATGTTCGCCCCATTTGAAACGGCAATCACAATAAAAATGACTACCGGAATAAACAACAACCATCCATAAGATTTATGATCATCACCAATTAACCAGTTGTAATTGAACTCATTCCCTTTCACAAAAGGAATTGTCGTTGTCATATCATCTGTTTTAATCCATTTGTAATCAGCATCTTTATGTATGTCTGAATGTTCATGTGTTACTAATTGCTCATCTGCACTTAATACATAGTTTTGAGGAACTCTTTTGTGAACTTGAACATCTTTACTGAAATACAAGATTGAACCAACGATGATTCCTACACCGATTTGACCAATTACTTTGAACTTTCCTTTTAATCCTTCTTTGTTTTTCTTGAAAACTTTGATGTAATCATCTAAGAAACCTATTAAACCTAGCCAAACAGTTGAAATCAACATCGTGATTACATACACATTATCCAACTTTGCAAACAAAATAGTTGGGATTAAAATCGCACTCAAGATGATTAATCCACCCATTGTTGGTGTTCCTTGCTTTTCAATTTGTCCAGCCAAACCTAAATCACGAACCGTTTCACCAATTTGTTGTCTTCTTAATGCATCAATAATTCGTTTTCCAAAAAAGATAGAAACGATCAATGAAGTAATCAAAGCCATTGCAGCTCTGAAAGAAATATAATGAAACAATCCAGCACCTGGAACGTTCATTGAGTCTAAGTATTTGAATAAATAGTATAACATTATTTCTCTAGTTTTTTAAATAAATTAGTTACTGTTTCCATATCATCAAAGTGATGTTTCACCCCTTTTATTTCTTGGTATTTTTCATGCCCTTTTCCTGCAATCAAAATAATATCTCCCTTTTCAGCCATAGAAACAGCCGTTTTAATTGCTTGCTCTCTATCTTCAATTGACAATGTTTTTTTGAAGTGTAAACCTTCTACTCCTTCCATCATCTCTTCAATAATTACTTTTGGATCTTCTGAACGAGGATTATCAGATGTAATTATCACTTTATCACTCATTTCACAAGCGATACCAGCCATCTTTGGACGTTTCGCTTTGTCTCTATCTCCTCCGCAACCAACAACTGTATAAACTGTCTCGTTTTTTGTGCGAATATTGTCGATCGTTTTTAGAACATTTTCTAACGCATCTGGAGTATGAGCATAATCTACAATTGCTGTAATTCCTTTGTCACTTGTCGTATATTGGAAACGACCTTCAACTGATTCTAAATTGCTTAGTACTGTTAACACTTCCAATTTATCTTCTCCCAATAATTCACTTACGGCATAAACAGCAACTAAATTATAAGCATTGAAATCTCCAATTAATCTTGACCAAACTTCCGTTCCGCAAAGATTTAACACCAAACCTGAGAATTGATTTTCTAACACCTTCACTTTAAAGTCCGCTGGTGATTTTAAAGCAAATGAATATTTTGAAGCTTTCGTATTTTGCAACATGACCATTCCATTCTTGTCATCTACATTCACTAATGAAAATGCATCAGCCGGTAAATTATCAAAGAATGTTTTCTTCACACGAATGTATTCTTGAAACGTTTTGTGATAATCTAAATGATCATGTGTAATATTTGTAAATACACCTCCTGTGAATTTCAAACCAGTAATTCTATGTTGATGAACGGCATGAGAACTCACTTCCATAAAGCAATGTGAACAACCTTCTTCAACCATTTGGTTCAATAATTCATTCAACGCTACAGGATCTGGTGTTGTATGCGTCGCAACAATATCTTTATCTCCAATTTTATTGACAACCGTAGAAAGCAATCCACATTTGTGACCCAATTTTGAAAATAAATTGAACAATAATGTTGTTGTCGTTGTTTTACCATTTGTTCCGGTTACTCCAACCAATTTTAATTTTGCAGAAGGATGATCGTAGAAATTGGTAGCCATAATAGCCAACGCTTTCTGTGTATTATCTGTTACAATTAAAGTCACCTCATCCGAAACTTCAACTTCTTGTTCAGCGACAATAATTTTACATCCTTTTTCAATAACAGGTGAAATAAAATCATGTCCATCTACTGCTGTTCCTTTAATAGCTACGAAAATAGAATTCTCATTTGCTTTTCTAGAATCAAAAACAATCGCATTCGCATTTACATCTGTAGTACCTTTTACAGAAGTCAATGTTACGCTATATAATATGTCTTTTAAATTCTTCATTTATTCTAACGTTAATTCTATTAATCCACCGTGAAACGAAGGCGTTCCTGCTGGAGAAGATTGTCTTACAACTGTTCCATATCCTTTGATTGAAACATACATTCCAATATTTTCAATTAAGTAAACTGCATCTTTTGCACTTAAGCCAACAACGTTTGGAACAACTCCTTTTAGAACAGTTCGTTTTTTTAATTCAATTCGTTTTCCGTCTGAATGTGTGTTAATCCACTCATCGAAATCAAAACTTTTAAATGGGATTTTTAAACGTCTCATCACATTTACTAAATCATGACGATTTCCATCTTTTGCAATTGGCGCATCGTACACTTTCGTTTTAGCTTCGTTGATAGCTCTATGATATTTCAAACTTGTAGCATATACTTTATTTGCAATCGCTGAGAAAACTGTTCCAGAAACCGTTGCACCATAAATGTTTTCTCCCGAAGCAGAAATTGAAATGATACATGAATAAATAGGTTTACTCACTGGGAAATAACCAACGAAAGAAGCTAAATAACGCTTTTCACCTTTTGCTCCGTAACGCATGTCATCGTTTAAGATTTCTGCTGTTCCTGTTTTACCAGCTATTTTAAAGAATGAAGAAGTTAAACGTTTCCCTGTTCCGTCTTTCATTACACCTTCAAGACATCCTTGTAATGTTTTCAACGTGCTTTTCGAACAGATTTCAGATTTAATCACGAATGGATCAAATTTCTTTACCAACTCTGAACCTCTTCTGATTTCTTTTACAAATTGAGGACGAACAAATTTTCCGTTATTAGCAACAGCATTGTAAAAAGCCAAAGTTTGTAAAGGCGTTTGACGAACTTCATACCCAACAGCCATCCAAGCTAAAGAACCTGCCCACCAACTTTTTGAACCTGGCTCATATAAAGTTGGATCTGCTTCTCCTTCTAATTCAATTCCTAATGGTTGACCTAAACCAAATGATTTTAATCGATCGACAAATGTTTGAGGTTCATCTTTGAAAGCTTTGTAAATTACTTTCGAAATGACATTTGAAGAAAGTTCAAATGCACGTTTGATTGTGATTCTTCCATAATTATTACCATGCGCTTCAGTTAAAGTTTTACCGAAAAAATTATACTTTGAAACTGCTGTAACCGTATCTTCGATATTGATTTTACCTTCTTCCAAAGCAGCCATCAAAGTTGCCAACTTGAACGTTGACCCAGGAACTTCTCTCGTTCCAATTGCTAAATTGTATATTTCATAATATTCCCCATCCGTTGATTGCGTCAAATTCACAATAGCTTTCACAAATCCTGTTTTCACATCCATCACAATCGCACAACCACTTTTCGCATTGTTTGCTTTTAGCTGTTGGTACAATTCTGAATGAGCAACTTCTTGAATTTCTTTATCGATTGAAGTCACCACATCTGCACCTTCAACAGCATCTTTAACAATTTGACCTGTTTTTTTCCAACCTGTCGAAATTTTTTGCTCGATTTCTTCGCCTTCTTCTCCAGCTAAATATTCATTGTAAGCCCCTTCGATACCAACACGTAATTCTTTTCCGTTCTGGTTTTGATAATAGCCTAATGTTCTTTTTAACAATTCATTATGAGGACGTTTACGAATACTTGTTTCATCATTATCAATTAAACCACCTTTCATTCTTCCCGCATTGAAAATTGGAAGTGCTTTTAACTGACGACGTTCTTCGTTTGAAGCTTTACTACAAATTAATAAATAGCGATTTTTTCTTTCTCTAGCCCTACGAATCCATACTTCCCATTCTCTAGCAGACATTGTTGGATAAATACGAGATAGACCTCTCGCACAATCTGTAATCGAATCTGTAAATAACTTTTCCTCACAAACTGTTGGATCCAAGTGAATGTTGTAAAATGAAACTGATGTTACTAAAGGAGTATAATTCGCATCTAATATTTCACCTCTTCGTGGAATACGTTTGATAATTCTAGTTGGAATTTTACCTTGAAGTGTTGAAGTGACATCTGAACGTTTTTCGAATTGAATGGACAACGTTTTAAAAAGAACGACTAGCATAATAGCAACAAACCCGAAGTAAATCAGGTATGCACGCCAGTAGATATCTTTTCTTTCTTGAGCCATATTCTTTTTTTAGATTCAAGACTAGAAGATTTAAGATTTTAAGAAATCTTTTTCCTTTCGTCTTTCTGTCTATTTTATTCTTCTTTTTTAATTCTAATAACTTTCGTAGGGTTAACCGTTTCATGTAATCCCTTTGATTCTAATCGTTCTCTTAGTTTACTTCTTCTCGTTTCCTCTTCTAATTTTGCTTTTACTTCCACGTAATTAGCTGACATTTCATCCAATTCTGTTTGAGCATTTTCAGCATCTTTCGAAAGTTGTTTTCCATAATATCCTTTTCCTACTAAAAGCAACAAAAGGAAAATGATGAAGAAAATGAATGTCAAATTGTTTAATACAAACTCTTTCGTTAGGAATTCTCCATTTAAAATTTGTACCAACGGATTTGAACGAACACTTTTAGAAGACGATTTTGAAGATTTCTTTTTCTTCTTTTCCTCCACTACTTTTTGCTCTTCAACAACATCTTTCGATATGTATTCATTCTCAGTCATTTCTAAATGCTATTCTTAATTTAGCGCTTCGAGCACGTGAGTTTCTACTAATTTCTTCTTCGTCTGGTATAATTGGATGTCTAACTTCTTCTGTAAAAGGTTTGATGACATTTCCAAAAAAGTCTTTTTCGATATCTCCTTCGATTGAACCACGTTTCATGTAGTTTTTCACTAAACGATCTTCCAAAGAATGGTAAGACATCACCACTAATTTTCCACCTGGAGCAATCACATCAGCTGTTTGCAATAAGAAACGTTCCAATACATCCAATTCTTGATTCACTTCAATTCTTAATGCTTGAAAAATCTGAGCAAAAAACTTATGATCTTTAAACTTCGGTGCACATGAAGCCAAAGCTGTCATTAACTCACCTGTAGTTTCAATCGGTTTACGTTCACGAGCTGATAAAATCGCATACGCCACTTTTTTAGCATTTGTGATTTCACCATATTTTCGAAAGATTTTCATCAATTCGAAATCTGTATACTCATTAATGATTGTTTTTGCAGAAACTTCTCCTGATTGATTCATTCGCATATCCAATGGATCATTTGTACGAATTGAAAAACCTCTTTGTCCATCGTCAAACTGATGAGAAGAAACACCTAAATCTGCAAGAATTCCATCCACTTTCTTAATTCCCATTATTTTCAAATGGTTCGAAATGAATGAAAAATTCGCTGCAACAAAATGAAAGTTTGGAGCTTCCCAAGCATTCTTTTTTGCATCTGGATCTTGATCAAATACAATCAACTTCCCCTTTGGAGATAATTGCTTAAAAATTTCTCTTGAATGTCCGCCACCTCCGAAAGTTACGTCAACATAAATCCCGTCCGGATTAATTGCTAATCCATCAAGGCATTGTTGTAACATTACTGGTACATGGTACTCTATATTATTCGTCGTCATTTAAATCACCCATTACTTCATCCGCCAAATCAGCGAAATCTGCCATGTTCCCTTCGATCATTTCGAAGTAGCTAGATTTATCCCAAATCTCGATGCGGTCATTGTATGCAATCAACATTGCATCTTTTTCCAAACCAACTCGCTCCATGTGAGCTACAGGAATGTGAATTCTACCAACATTATCCAACGAAACTTGCTTAGCTCCTTGGTGAAACAAACGATAGAACATTCTGTTTTTTGGTTTAAACAAATTCATTTTAGAAAGTTTCTCGCTGATTTTTTCCCATTCATTCATAGGATACAGCGTTAAACATTCCTCAAACCCTTTGTTCAACATGAAATTTTCTTGGGCAGCAGGAGACAGTTGCTTCCGTAAACCGGAAGGAAATAAGAAACGCCCTTTGGCATCCAACTTTACTTCAAACTCTCCTACTAAACCTGTCATAGCATTAATAATGGGTAAAATTAGTAGATTTCTACCACTTTTTACCACTCAAAAGTGTATTGTTAATAAAATATAACGTACAAGAAACAAATAAGTTTCATATAAACAATAAAATAATCAATATTATCAAGCATTTATGGATTTTTAGAGCCGGTGGTAAATTGTGGGACAATTTAAAAATTGTTAATAATTACCAAAGTTATTAACCGATTTTAAAACGATATTAACACATCCTTAAATTTGATTTTATACTCTGATTCAATGTAAATTAGATAAATCCACTTAAGGTATTTCAAGAAACAAAACCTCATAAAATACCTTTTACCACCCAACCTCTTAGAAATACGTTTTCAACAATTTTGTTGATAAAGTGGTAATCATTTATTTGTTGAAAAAAAATCAGAAAAATAGAACAAACCTTAAATTTTTATTACGATACAAAAACAAAAATTATCTTTGCACTTATGAAGGAAATATTTGAAATACATCGGTTGGCTTTTACATATAGAATGACATCTATTTTGATTATCATTTGTCATTTATTTTATGCCATTTTTAACCTTGTTTCATTAGCATTATTTGTTCCTTTTTTGAAAATCATTTTTATTGACCACAACACATCAACAACTCACATTAATGAACCCGTTTACAATGGTGGATTTATTAATTTCTTTAAATACCTTTCAAAATATTACAATTACTTCATGGAAAGTATGGCTGCTGAAGATCCTAAAAAAGCACTTTACTTTGTTTGCGTTTCGGTTTTTACAGCTTTCTTATTAAAAAACATTTTCCGCTATGGAGTGATTTGGAGTCAATCATTTTTGAGAATGGCCGTAATTCGCGATATCCGTTCAAAATTGTTCGAAAAATCATTAAATCTTCCACTTTCTTTCTATTCTGAAGAACGAAAAGGTGATATTATGTCTCGAATGAACAGTGATGTGGGAGAAATTGAAGTTGCGGTTGTTAGTGTATTGGAATTAGTTTATCGTGAACCGATTTCTATCGTAATAAGCATTGGAGCATTACTTTA
>CANGHX010000092.1 GCA_947453715.1 Flavobacteriales bacterium
AAAAATGGAAGATTTACTAAAAAAATTAGAAGCAATTAATTACCGATTTATTGAAGTGGGAACTTTGATCGTCGATCCAGATATTATTTCTGATATGGATCGTTATGTGAAGTTAAGCAAAGAATACCGCGACTTAGAAGAAGTAGTTATTGCCTACAAAGAATATAAAAACATATTTGACAACATTAAAAGTTCGAAAGAACTGTTAGAAATTGAAGAAGACCAGGAAATGCGTGAAATGGCAAAAATGGAAATCAACGATTTAGAGCAAAAACGTCCTGAATTAGAGGAACGTATTAAAATGTTGTTAATACCGAAAGATCCTGAAGATGATAAAAACGCCATTATGGAGTTACGTGCAGGAACTGGGGGAGATGAAGCGTGTATTTTCGTAGAAGATATTTTCAGAATGTACACGATGTTTTTCAAAGAAATTGGTTGGAAATACGAAATCATCAACTCTTCTGAAGGAACCACAAAAGGTTACAAAGAGATCTCAATGAACATTGAAGGAGAAGGTTTGTATGGAATGTTGAAATTTGAATCAGGTGTTCACCGTGTACAACGTGTTCCTGAAACAGAATCTCAAGGTCGTGTTCATACTTCAGCAATTACTGTTGCGGTTTTACCAGAAGCAGAAGAAGTCGATTTTCACTTAGATATGAACGATGTTCGTAAAGATACCTTTAGAGCATCAGGTGCAGGTGGACAGCACATTAATAAAACTGAATCAGCAATTCGTTTGACGCACATCCCAACAGGAACTGTTGTTGAATGTCAAGATGGTCGTTCGCAACATAAAAATTTAGCACAAGCAATTACGGTATTACGTTCTCGATTATACCAAGCTGAATTAGATAGAGTTCACGAAATCAGAGCTGCACAACGTAAAACACTGGTTTCTACAGGTGACCGTTCAGCTAAAATTAGAACATACAATTATCCTCAAGGTCGAATTACAGATCATAGAATTGGTAAAACAATTTACAATTTAAGTGCATTTATGAATGGTGACATTCAAGATATGATTGACGCTTTAAAAATGGCTGAAAATGCTGAAAAGATGAAAGGAGAAGAAGCGTAAGCTTCTGAAGACTTAGGTTCCGTTTGGAAAAACGGATAAAACCGAAGGAAAAGTAAAAGCTTAAATTATTGATTTTAGAATATTTAGGGAGTTTTTTAGCTCCCTTTTTTATTAACAGACATTATTTAATGGAAATTTTAATACTTTTTTTTCTATTATAACGGAAAATTTAATACTTTTTTTTCCATTTTAGTGGAAAATTTAATACTTTTGAAAAAACAAGTAGAAAAAAATGAATACTAAGACTCGTATTTTAAGAACAAAACTTTCCTATTGGATGTTTAAAAAGAAAGTTTTAATTATTACAGGCGCAAGACAAGTAGGAAAAACTACTTTGTTAGAAATGCTCTTTTCAAAAGAAGAAGCTTTATGGTTAAATGGAGATGATCAAGCACTTCGAATAAGATTAGAACAAATAAATAGTGAAGGTATTCGCGATTTAATCGGTAATCATAAAATAGTCATAATTGATGAAGTACAACGATTATTGAATCCAGGATTACTCTTGAAAATGATGATTGATAATTTTAAAGAAGTTCAATTCATCGCAACTGGGTCATCGGCATTAGAGATTTCTGATAAGATATTTGAACCGCTAACAGGAAGACATATTTTATTTCACTTATACCCCTTTTCACAAGAAGAACTATATCCTCAAAAATCCAATTACGAATTGGAACAAACTTTACCTTTTCATTTGAGATTTGGTTCATATCCAGACGTATGCAACAATCAATCAGATGCAGAAACTTTACTGAAAAACTTATCAAGTCAGTATTTATATAAAGATGTATTAATTTGGAAAGACATACGGAAACCTGAATTATTAGATAAACTACTAAAATTATTAGCCTTTCAAGTTTGTTCAGAAGTTTCAATAAATGAGTTAGCGAATGCTTTAAAAATCAAATCAGAAACGGTAGAAAATTATATCGATTTATTAGAAAAATCATTTGTTGTTTTTCGATTGAAAGCGTATAGCACAAATGAGCGAAAAGAAGTCACTAAAATGAATAAAATATATTTTTGGGACAATGGAATTCGAAACGCAATAATTGAAGATTTTCGTCCATTAGAATTAAGAAACGACATCGGTGCTCTGTGGGAAAATTTCTTAATAAGCGAACGAATGAAATCAAAAGCATGGAAAGAAATAAGTGCCAAAAGTTATTTCTGGAGAAATCTTCAACAACGAGAAGTCGATTATTTAGAAGAACAATATGGTGAATTAACCGCTTATGAAATAAAATGGAATAGTGATAAAAAACACAAAATTACATTGGCTTTCACGAACGCCTATCCAAATGCCAAAACAGAAATTATTACACCTTTGAATTTTAAGGAGTTTTGTTTATAGAAGCTTAAATTAGGAGGATATCAATCCTCCTTTTTATTGAAAGAATAAATTAATCCAAACTCCAAATTTCCACGTAAAATATTTTTATCATTTGAATATGAATCCTTTAAATGAGTATAAATTAAACCATATTGAAAAATAATCATTGTATTATTTGCAACTCTAGCTTTCAATCTAAGTCCTATTGAATTTGTAAAAATAAATTTTGGACTAGTATATGAATTAACATAATAATAGTTGATAGAATCAATGCTATGAAACTCTGTACTATATATAGGTATTTTAAAAAATGATGTAGAATTTACTACCGACCAAGTTACAATGTTTTCATGTTCTTTAATTATTAATTCATTTTTGACACCAAATCCAATATTTTGAAAGCTATTCCTACCTCTTGGTATTTCATTAAAAAAAATTGAATTTTTATTTCGTAAAAACAAGTAAGAACTATTCATTAAACCTTCAATACCAAAAAAATATTTAGGTGTTATCTGTTTTGATAACGAAATTTTCATCCACGACCATTTATTCATAATATTTACTTGTTTACTAGAATAATTAAACGATTGATGTGTAATACTTAATTGATATTGTGCAGTGATACTAATCACGAATAATTGACTTAAAATCAATAAATTAATTTTTCTTTTCATTTTTATAAAAATTAAATTCTTTTGAAAAACCTATTGTAAACTGCGATCCTCTAGAATTAGAAATTAAATTTAATTGCTCATTTTTAAGATTTGTAATATTGTAATAAGCCTTATCAATTATGATAAATCCTTGTTCATAAGATAAGAAAAAGTTAAATAATTCACTTTGTTTAATCTTAATTGGAAAAATTAATTTACCAAAAAATGAACTCCCAATTTTATTATTTACAGAATAATCTGTAGAATCTGAATACGTTATTAATGAATTATATCTATAATTTTTCTGCGTATTCTTTAGTAAAGATTTAGATACACCTATACCAATTTCATATTTTATACCTAATTTAAACTTACCTTTAAATGAAATACCAAAACTATTTCTTTTTGTTTTTGTCAATAAAGAATAGGAATATTGATCATTGTTATATTGATTTTTTATAGAATAAAAAGAGTAACCATTTACCGTACTTAAAGTTGAAAAAAATATTCCAAAAGAATAAGTTGGTTTATTTAAATACATGGAAACTCCATAATTTAATCCACTAAAACAAATGTTACCGGCAGTTGACAACTTATTTAAATAGATATAAGGAAGTTCATTTTGTGTTAAAATCATTTCCCCTTTTGTACCAAATGATGATTTAACATCTATAGACATAGTAAACAAAGTATTTTGAGAATACAAAATACTTTGTTTTAAAAAAAACAATATTATTAGAATAATTGCTTTAGAATCCATACCCAATACCAGTAACATATGGTGGGTACATATCCCATCCTTGAGAATTAGGTAAAGTATTCAAATCTATCCAAGTTTTAGTAGTCGAATTATAGATAAAAAAATTACACATCATTTGATATTTATTTAATCCTTTTGAACCTTGATAAGACTGCATAGTTATAGATGTACTTCCTGTTGCCGCAGGCATAACATAGTAACCATTTGGTTCACTACCACAACGCTCTTTATATCTTCTTTGTCCTTCAATTTTCATTAAAATACTACCTGTTGAGGATGCGTAATATTGTGGCGCATCAGTTGATAAATTACTCCAACTTAATCCTTGAACAAAAGAGTCTGCCGTAGCTTTCAAAGTAAAATAAATACCAAAAGCTTTATAAACAACATTGCAATCAAAGTTTAATGTTGAAGCATAACCTATTGTAATATAAGGTCCAAAATGTTCGCTTCGACTTTGGGCGTAACTTTCTTTACAAAATAAAGCTTTCTCTCCATCACTACCACTTTCTGCTACTTCAATGACATTTTCATTCATTGAAAATTTTCTAATATTTTTATTAGATAAATTCTCAGCAACTAAATCAGAATATTCATCTATTTTTGAAGCAGATAAAACATAGACTTTTTCTTCTGAAATATTTAATTTATATAAAAACCTTCCTATTTGAACAATGTTATCCTCATTTAAAATTGACAATAAAAATTCATCATTTATTTCATTTGATAGCGCTTTCTCTTTTTTCTGTTTTTCGAATTTAGATATAAATGGTTGTTTACGGATTTTCTCTAATTCAATTTTTTGTTCATTTTCTGATTTATTAATCAATTGATCATATTCATCAGTTGTATTAAAAATCATTATTTTTTGATTTTCAACATTTCCATTTTGTTCGGAAACTTCCGTTTTACTGTTTGACGGTTTTACTTCTTCCTTTTTACAAGACACAATACTCAAACTAAGGAAAATAGAAAACACCCCCCCCATTAATAATAACTTTTTCATTTTTAGTTATTTAATTTATTTACACTTCATTTTGATAACGAGGAGCTGAAAATCCACGGTGTTATTTAGTTGAAAATGATTTTGGCGCCTAAGTTAACTTATCATTTTCTAAATACTATTTTAACAGCAAGGCAAAACTATAAATAATTTTATAAAATTATTTATAGTTCAATATTAATTTTTCTCTATTAAAAGTTAACATATTAATCATCAACAAATTTAAATAATAAATATTTTCTCTATTATAATATCTACTATGAAGGAAGCATAATCCTTTCAATATAAATTTAAACATAGATTACGATCATTGACTGAGCGAAGTCGAAGTCAACTATCCAAAAAAATAGTATTTTTGTAAAAAAATAGAAAATGACACGTCAAGAACTTATTGAACAAATTAGAATTAAGCAATCTTTTTTATGTGTAGGATTGGATACAGATTTATCAAAAATTCCAGCACATTTATTAGATACAGAAGATCCTATTTTTGAGTTCAATAAAGCAATCATTGACGCAACAAAAGATTTTTGTGTAGCTTATAAACCAAACATTGCTTTTTACGAATGTTATGGACCAAAAGGTTGGGAGTCTTTACGTAAAACATTTGAATACATTCCAAAAAACATCTTTACCATTGCTGATGCAAAACGTGGCGATATTGGAAATACTTCAACGTATTATGCTAAAACATTTTTCGAATATTTAACATGTGATTCAGTAACAGTTGCTCCATACATGGGAGAAGATAGTGTGAAGCCGTTTTTAGAGTTTGACAACAAATGGGTAATATTATTGGCCTTAACTTCAAACAAAGGGGCATTAGATTTTCAGATGATACAAGATCAAAATGGAGAAGAGTTATTCAAATCTGTTTTGAAAAAATCAGCAGAATGGGGAACGGATGAAAACTTAATGTATGTTGTTGGTGCAACAAGAAGTTCTGATATTGGAGAAGTTCGTAAAATCGTTCCAAATCATTTCTTTTTAGTTCCAGGAGTTGGTGCTCAAGGTGGTTCATTAGAAGATGTTGTTAATTACGGTTGGAACAAAGATTGTGGTTTATTAATTAATTCTTCAAGAGGAATAATTTATGCTTCTCAAGGACTTGATTTTGCTGATAAAGCTAAAATTGAAGCACAAAAATTACAACAAGAAATGGCTGAGATTTTAAATCAAAAAGGATTTTAGAATTTTTCATTTCGATCATCCATTAAATCATAAACTTTATTTAACTTCACGTTTTATACTAAACATGAAGTTATGAAAGGATTTATTCTTTTAATTCTATTATGCGTTTCATTCGCAGGAATATCACAAAATGTTCTGACACCTGATTTATTATGGAAATTAAAGCGTTTATCAGGTGGAACACTTTCTCCAGATGGAAAATTTATTTTGTATGAGGTAAGAACATATGATGTCGTTTTAAATAAAAGTAACAATGATTTATTTATATACGATTTAAAGAAAAATAAATCATCTCAAATTACAAACACACCATTTTCAGAACTAGAAGCTCAATGGGGTAAAAACAATACGATTTGGTTTTTATCAACTGAAAAAGATGGCCTTCAGGTATGGAAAATGAATGTCGAAGGACAAGAAAAAACTAAAATCTCTAACTTTAAAGATTTTGAAATCGAAGGGTTTAAAATTGCACCTGACGAGTCATCCTTCATTTTAATTCAAGCAGTAAAAGTATTACCAACAATTCAAGATAAATATCCAGATTTACCTAAAGCAAATGCAAGAGTAGAAGATGATTTAATGTACAGACATTGGGATAAATACCAAGATTTCAAAAAACGTCATTTGTTTGTTTATAAATTAGTTGACAATCAAATTTCAACTACAGGCGAAGACTTATTGATTAATGAAAAATTTGATGGAATTTTACCTCCACATGGTGGAAGCGAGCAATTTACATATTCAAACGATTGCAAAAAAATAGTTTATACTTCTAAGAAAAAATCTGGAAAAGAATTTGCTGTTAGTACCAATTCTCAATTATATGAATATTCTATTGAGTCAAAACAAACGAAATTATTAACCGAAGGGTATAATGGTTATGATGTAAATCCTGGGTTTTCTCCAAATGGTCAATTTTTAGCATGGCAAAGCATGGCTGAAGATGGAAATGAAGCTGGAAAAAACAATATCATTTTAAGAGATTTAAAAACTGGAAAAGATATTAATTTGACAAAAAATATTGATGTATCTGTTACTGATTTTCAATGGCATCCAAACAATAAAGACATCTATTTTATCGCTGCGCATTTAGGTACTAAAACTGTTTTTCAAGTTAATATAGAAACCCTTGAACACAAGGAATTAACCGATGAAGAATGTGATTATGTGAGTTTAGCTGTAACAGAAAATTCAATCATTGCTGGCAGACAATCAATGATTGCACCTACAGATTTATTTGAAATTTCATTAAAAAAAGGAAAGGCAAAACAATTAACAGAAATCAACAAAGAACTTTTATCTAAGATTGATTTACCTTCAATTGAAAAAAGATGGGTTGAGACAACAGATGGAAAACGAATGTTAGTTTGGATGATTTTTCCTCCAAAATTTAATGCTGACAAAAAATATCCAGCCCTATTATATTGCCAAGGTGGACCTCAAAGTCCTGTTAGCCAATTCTTTTCTTATAGATGGAATTTCATGGTAATGGCTTCACAAGGATATGTTGTAATTGCTCCTAACCGAAGAGGTTTGCCAGGATTTGGACAAGAATGGAACGATGCTATTTCAAAAGATTGGGGAGGACAAGCGATGAAAGATTATTTATCAGCAGTAGATAATGTTTCAACTGAACCATACATCGATGTAAACAGAATTGGAGCAGTTGGTGCGTCTTATGGTGGCTACTCAGTTTACTATTTGGCTGGAATTCATAACAACCGATTTAAAACGTTTGTGGCACATTGTGGTTTATTCAATTTGGAAAGTTGGTATGGTACAACTGAGGAATTGTTCTTTGCAAATCATGACATTGGGGGACCATACTGGAAACCAGAAAACAAAGATTTTTACACCAAAAATAGTCCCCATTTAAAAGTAGACAAATGGAATACACCAATCATGGTTATTCATGGTGGATTGGATTTTAGAGTACCTGAAAGTGAAGGAATGCAAGCTTTTCAAGTAGCTCAATTGAAAGGTTTAAAAAGTCGCTATTTATACTTTCCTGAAGAAAGTCATTGGGTAACAAGCCCGCAAAATAGCTTAGTCTGGTATCGTGAATTTTTTGAATGGTTAGCTGAAGATCTGAAGCAATAACCAAACTATTTTTATATAGTGGAATAAATTATTAACTTTATCGGTTCATTTTTGAAGATTAAAAAAAGTATGTGGAAAGTTTTAGCTAGTTTAATTTTAAGAAATAGATTATTTGTACTAACGATCATTGCTTTATTGACAGTGTTTTTCGGTTACTACGCCGTTACTTCGCTGAAAGTAGACAATAGATATGGAAATACTTTACCTAAAGATTCTCCTGCACAAGCAGATTATTTAAAATTTAAAGCTCAATTTGGTGAGGATGGCTCTACATTGGTAATTGCGATAAAGGCAGATTCTTTATACACACAAAAGAATTTTACAAAATGGAAAGAATTAGGTGACTCAATCTTAAAATTTGACGGTGTTGAAAATGTAATTTCTGAAGCTACACTTTACACAATAAAAAATAACATCGCTGAAAATCGTTTTGAAATAAGTCGAATTTTCTCAGATTTAACGTTCCATGAAAAAACAATAGATTCTATTCGTAGAGAAATAAAACGTAACCCTATATACAACAAATTGTTATACAATGATTCAGCAAAAGTTTCATTGATAATGATCGGAATGAATGAAAAAGCGTTAGCTGACAAAAAGAAATCAAAAGTTGTTATTCAAATTGAAGAATTAGCACAATCATATTCTAAATACTTTGGCCAACCACATTTTGCAGGTTTACCTCACATGCGTGTTGTAATTGGAAAAAGAATTGTAAATGAAATGTACATTTTCTTAGGTTTATCTGTATTAGCTTCCTCATTACTTCTATATATTTTCTTTCGCTCTGTAAGAGTTGTAATTCAATGTAATATCGTTGTTTTTGTATCTGTAATTTGGGCTTTAGGTAGTATTGGATTATTAGGTTTCCAATTATCGATAATGATGGCCTTAATTCCACCATTAATGATTGTAATTGGAGTTCCTAACTGTGTGTTTTTAGTTACTCGATACCATCAAGAATATGTGAAGCACGGTAATAAAATCAAAGCGCTTTACACGATGATTCGTAGAATTGGTTCAGTAACTTTCTTGACGAACTTAACAACAGCTGTAGGATTTTGTACGTTTACAAGTTCTGAGAAATTAGCACAATTTGGAATAATATCAAGTGTGAATATCATGGTTGTATTTGTACTTTCAATTTGTATCATTCCAATCATTGCTTCATTTTCAAAACCACCAAAAGCAAGACATTTAGGTCACTTATACAGAGTTTACTCTCAAGGTTTTATTGAGAAAATTGTTGTGTTAGTTTCTAAAAGAAGAAGATTAATCTATATCTGTTCAGTACTTTTAACAATCATCAGTATTTATGGTATGACGAAATTAACGGCTACTGGAAATGTAACTGGAGATTTACCTAAAAACGATCCGATTTTGAAAGACATTAAATTCATTGAAAAGAATTTTGGTGGTTCAATTCCATTTGAAATGACGATTAACTACAAAGAAAAAGGTCGTTTATTTAAAAATGAGACGTTATTAAAGGTAGAAGAAATTCAAGATAAATTTTCAAAAGATACACTATTTTCTAAAAGTTTATCTTTAGTAGATTTCATGAAAGCAATTAACATGGCTTATTATGGAAATGATCCTGAACAATACAAATTAGTTTCTAATAAAGACAAAATTAGACTTAAAAAATATATCGATAAGTTTGATATTAGTAGTGCGAATGGTGGAAATTTATCTCTAAAAGAATTAGTTGATACTTCAAATACTACTTTAAGAATTCGAACTCAAATGAAAGATTTAGGTTCTTATGAAGTTGCTCAAAAAGTAGATACGCTAAAGGCCGAAGTTGATGCGATTTTAAATCCTGATAAAAAAGATATTGAGCGTTTATACACGAAAGTTGTTAAAGGTGACAAATCTTGTGTAGATTCTTTATTATACAATTATTCAGGAATCTTTAATGGCGTAACTTCTATTCTATCTAAAGGAAATTCTGAAGCGCAATTATCTTTTGATATGCATCCAGAGTACATCGAAAAATATTCTAAAAAACCTTATTTCAAACATATTTTAAGAAAAGCGATTGATCATGAGTATTATGATTTAACATTCACTGGAACATCCGTTGTCGTATCTGAAGGAACAAAATATTTATTTGTGAATTTAGTTCAAAGTTTAGTTTTTGCGATTCTATCTATTTCTGCATTAATGGCGGTATTATTTAGATCATTTAGAATCATATTAATTTCGATGATACCTAATATTATTCCATTACTTTTCACAGCAGGAATTATGGGTTATTTCCAAATCCCTTTAAAACCTTCTACATTATTAGTATTCGGTATCGCACTTGGAATTACAGTAGATAATGCGATTTTATTCTTAGCTAAATATCGACAGGAACTCAAACTCCACATGTGGGATATTCGTTACTCAATATTACTTTCATTGAGAGAAACAGGTCTTGGTATTTTTTATACGTCTGTAATTTTATTCTTTGGTTTTATCATGTTTGCATTCTCTCAGTTTGGAGGAACAAAAGCTTTAGGGATGTTAGTTTCGTTAACAATTCTAGTTGGAATGATGACCAATTTGATTATACTTCCAGCCTTATTATTAAGTCTTGAAAGAAAAATTACAACTAAATCATTTAAAGAACCATTCTTTGATATTTACGACGAAGAAGAAGATTATGAAAAAGATTTAATTCAAATTGAATCTGTTAAAGAC
The DNA here is from genome assembly GCA_947453715.1 of Flavobacteriales bacterium. GTDB lineage: Bacteria > Bacteroidota > Bacteroidia > Flavobacteriales_D > Crocinitomicaceae > CAIUKX01. Next base: position 10,816 of record CANGHX010000092.1, read on the forward strand.
ATTAACATATGAAAGGAATAATTCTTGCAGGTGGATCTGGAACAAGATTACATCCCTTAACATTGGCAATTAGTAAGCAGTTAATGCCTATTTACGATAAACCAATGGTTTATTATCCACTTTCTAGTTTAATGAGTGCTGGAATAAATGATATTTTAATTATTTCAACACCTCATGACCTTCCTCATTTTGAAAAATTATTAGGTGATGGTTCTCAATTAGGTTGCAAATTTTCATATAAAGTTCAAGAAGTTCCAAATGGCTTAGCTCAAGCCTTTGTTTTAGGAGAAGAATTTATTGGAGATGATAAAGTTGCTTTGATTTTAGGAGATAATATTTTCTACGGTGTTGGAATGGGAAATCTTTTAAAAGAAAATGTAGATGTTGAAGGTGGTGTTGTTTACGCTTATCATGTAAGTGATCCAGAAAGATATGGTGTTGTAGAGTTTGATGAAAACATGAAAGCCATTTCAATCGAAGAAAAACCTGAGAATCCAAAATCAAATTATGCCGTTCCAGGATTGTATTTTTATGATAACTCAGTTATAGAAATTGCAAAAAATCTTCAACCTTCAGCTAGAGGTGAATATGAGATTACAGATGTAAATGCAGAGTATTTAAGACAAAATAAATTAAAAGTTGCGATTTTAAACCGTGGCACTGCTTGGTTAGATACTGGAACTTTTCCTTCTTTAATGCAAGCAGGTCAATTTGTTCAAGTAATTGAAGAACGTCAAGGGCTTAAAATCGGTTGTATTGAAGAAATCGCATATAGAAAAGGTTTTATTGATAAAGAACAATTAAAAAAGATAGCTACACCATTGGTAAAAAGTGGATATGGTACTTATTTATTAAACTTGATAAAAGATTAATGCAATCTA
>CANGHX010000093.1 GCA_947453715.1 Flavobacteriales bacterium
AAAAAACAATAGAACTATGTTTACAGGAATCATTGAGCAATTAGGAGCAGTTAAAGCAATCGTGAAAGAAAACGAAAACATTCATTTTACAATTGAAGCGCCTTTTACGAATGAATTAAAAGTGGATCAAAGTGTAGCACACAATGGCACTTGTTTAACGGTAGTTTCTATTGAAGGAAATGAATACGTTGTTACTGCGATTCAAGAGACTTTAAATAAAACGAATTTAGGTCAATGGGAAGTTGGCTCGAAAATCAATTTAGAGCGTTGTATGGTCATGAATGGTCGTCTGGACGGACACATCGTTCAAGGACATGTTGACACAACAGCTGAATGTATCGCCATCGAAGATCAAGACGGAAGTTGGAAATTTACATTTAGATATGAAGCATCTCAACCAACTGTCGAAAAAGGATCTGCAACGGTAAATGGCGTAAGTTTAACGGTAGTTGATTCGAAAGAAAAAGAATTCTCAGTTTGTATTATTCCATATACATTCGAGCACACAAATTTTCATCAATTAAAAGTTGGAAGTAAAGTGAATCTTGAGTTTGATATCATCGGGAAATACGTAGCAAAATTGATGGGAAAAGTATATTAGACAAAAGATTTCAAGACCCAAGATTTTAAGACAAAGAATCATTTAATTAGTCTTAAAATCTTGAATCTTATAGTCTTGAGTCTTGTAGTCTTGGATCTATCCTAAAACCACCTCCAAAGCGGTCGACTCGTCAACGGGGAAAATTCCCATGGAATGGAGAAAAAGATAATTAGAAAAGCAAATCCATAGTAAATGAAAAGCGTTTTATACGGCGTTTCTTTTTGTTTTGATTTCACGATTCCAACACAAACCAATATTATTCCTGTCAGCATCATACTGCTGTGTTCCATTCCGAAAAACCGTGGTTGACGTTGATGAATGGCTTCCGAAAAATGAGTTAAAAAATAATTTACAAGCGGACTTCTAAAATAGAGTTCGAAACCTAGAATGAGTTGAATACCTGTAAAAATCAAAAAAGAATTAATTAATCGCTTATCCCACAGTTCTATTTTGCCCGTTTGATTTCTTTTCAAATACCATCTTACAATTGAAACAATGAACAATATTGAAATGATCCACCGAATGATGGAATGTAAGATTAAAATATTTGGATAAAGTGTGTCCATCTGCAAGCTAAAGTTAATTTATTTCTCGGTTTTTTTATACAATCATCAAGAATAATTTCATTTTTATCTTAATTTTTTATTTTGTTTAAATTATTGATATTTAAATATATATCCGATTATAACCACTTACAAACGATAAATAGTCGAAAGTAAATGGTAAATAACCGAAAAGAGATTTGAAGCTGAACAAACTTTGCAGTGTCGAAATCAATCAACAACAATTGATGGGAAACAAAAAATTCAAACTTTATAAAATTTACACATTATGAGCACATTAAGAAACAAAGTTAGTTTGATAGGAAGATTAGGTCAAAAACCTTCAATTCAAAAAGTAGGAAATGATTATTCATTAACAAAATTCTCGATTGCAACAAAAGAAGATTTCAAAGATAAAAATGGTAAATGGGTTGAAAATACTCAGTGGCATAATGTATATGCTTGGGGAAAAACAGCTGAACGTATAGTAAATCTTTTAGACAAAGGTCAAGAGTTAATGATCGAAGGAAAATTGGTGAACAAGTCGTACGAAAAAGGTGGCGAAAAGAGATATACAACAGATATTGAAATCACCGATTTCTTATTGTTAACACCGAAAAATAATGAATCAGTAGCAACTTCAAATAACTAGAAACCATGAATCACGTAAATTTAATTGGAAAAATGAGTTCAACTCCAAAATTTGTTGAATTATCAAATGGAAGAAAAATCGCACAGTTTACTTTAACTACTAAAGAAACATTTTTGGATGCGGAAGGAAACATGAAAAGCAAAAAACAATGGCATCAATTGTCCGCTTGGGGAAGATGGGTTCAAGTATTAGAAGAACTCGGAACTGCAGGAATGGGTTTGGCCATCGAAGGTAAATTAACCAGTCGTTTTTACAAAAATTCATCTGGGGAACGTAGAGTGGTTTCCGAAGTTGAAGTAAACGATTTGGTCATTCTATAAAAATCAACCTAACCTTAAATCTAACTTTTTTCACCTTTAAAACTTAACGATATGCAAACGCTTAGAAATCACGTAACACTAGTTGGAAACATGGGTCAAAACGCATTGATCACAAATTTCGATAATGGAAATAAAGTCGCTCGTTTCAGTTTAGCAACTGATTCAAAAGTAAAATCAAAAGATGGAGCTGTAACAAAAAACACCGAATGGCACCGCGTTTTTGCTTGGGGAAATATGGCTCAATACATCGAAAACTATGGAGAGAAAGGAAAACAAATTGCCATTCATGGAAGATTGATAAAAAGAACATATGTTTCACCAGAAGGGAAATCCAGAGCGATTACTGAAATTGAAGTAAAACAAATTATAGGAATTTAAAAAGATTACTTAACCACCAATTATCCATCTAAAAACGATATGCAATCAACTTAGATGAATTAAAACGACTGAAGAGATTCGGTCGTTTTTTGTTTATAGATTATTATAAAGGCAAAGCCCTGAAAGGGTTATTGTTTTAACGATGGGTGCGGCCCATCGAATATAACTAGTAGTAAATTAAAGCCTTGAAAAGGCGTAATAAAATCATGGGACAATCACTCGTAAAAAATTATATTCATATAGTTTTCAGTACAAAACACAGAGAACCTTTAATAAAACAACCTGTAGAAACAGAGCTTCACAGTTATTTGGGAGGCATCTGTAAAAAATGGAATGTCCAGTAATAAAGGTGGGTGGATATACCGACCATATTCATATTCTTTGTATGCTTTCAAAAAAAATCACACTTGTAAAATTAATGGAAGAATTAAAATCACATTCTTCAAAATGGATAAAAACAAAAGGAAGTGAGTATTCAAACTTTTACTGGCAAGATGGTTATGGAGCATTTTCAGTAAACCCTTCTGAAGTCGCAATAGTAGTAAATTATATTCTCAATCAAAAAGAGCATCACAGAAAAAAAACATTTCAAAATGAATATAGAACATTCTTAAAAAAATATGAAGTAGAATTTGATGAGCGCTATGTTTGGCATTAACGATTTCGCCCTTTCAGGTCTTTGAAGTTTTGGGGTTTTTGTTTTAGTAGGGTTCACCCTACTTTGAATGTTTTTTGCCCTTTCAGGGCAATTTAATTAACATTGAAAGTGTGTAATATATAAACAGAGGGCGATGCCCTCTGTAAAAAAAGCAATAGACAAAGCACTGAAGGTGCGAAATTATTGAGTGGCAAAGTATCCGATAAGTATAAAATAATATTAAGCCGAAATTTCAAACCTAAAAACTATGCTTATCTTTATAAGCTGAACAAAGTTGAAATAAAAAATATTAAATAAATAGACTATGCAACGTTATCAAAACTACGCTTTAGGTAAATGGTTTGACGGAGATGGAGTTGAAACCAACGTTTACAATGCAATTACAGGGGATAAAATCGGAGAAGTTTCTAGTGCAGGATTAGATTACCAAGCGATGTTAGAATATGCTCGTAAAACGGGTGGACATGCGTTGAGAAAAATGACGTTCCAAGAAAGAGGAAGAATGCTAAAAGCATTGGCACTTCACTTAATGGAAAAGAAAAATAAATATTATGAAGTAAGTGCTTGGACAGGAGCAACGAAAGTAGATTCATGGATTGACATTGAAGGAGGAATTGGAAATTTATTTGCTAATGCATCTTTAAGAAAACAATTTCCAGATTTACCATATTATGTGGATGGTCAAGCTGCTCCGTTATCTAAAAACGGAACTTTTATTGGTCATCACATCATGGTTCCAAAAGAAGGAGCAGCAGTTCATATTAATGCATTCAATTTCCCGATTTGGGGAATGTTGGAAAAAATTGCCGTTAACTTAATGGCAGGTGTTCCAGCAATTGTGAAGCCTTCAGAGTACACAAGTTTCTTAACGGAAGTAATTACTAGAGATATTATCGAATCTAAAATTTTACCAGAAGGTGCTTTGCAATTAGTGGTAGGACTTGGAAGAGGAATTTTAGATCATGTTACTTCTGACAATGTGGTTACGTTTACAGGAAGTGCTTCTACAGGTAAAATCTTAAAAGGTTTACCTCAAATCGCTCAAGAAAGTGTATCATTTAACTTAGAAGCAGATTCTTTAAATGCAACGATTCTAGGTAAATATGCAACTCCTGGAACAGAAGAATTTGATTTATTTATTAAAGAAACAGTAAAGGAGATTACGATCAAAGCTGGACAAAAATGTACTGCAGTTCGTCGTATAATCGTTCCAGAAGATTTAATCGAAGAAGTAGAAAAAGGAATTGCAGCTCGTTTGGCTTCAACTAAAATTGGAGATCCAAGTCAAGAAGGAGTTCGTATGGGTTCTTTGGCAACAAGATTACAAGTTGATAGAGTTAGAGCAAGCGTTGAAGAATTAGCAAAATCTCAAAATATCGTATTTGGTGATTTAGATAATTTTGATGTGATTGGTGCTGACAGAAATAAAGGAGCATTCTTCTCTCCAATTTTATTTAGAAATGATAATCCATTTGTAAATACGGATTGTCATAACATCGAAGCATTTGGTCCAGTTTCGACAATTATGCCTTACAAAACAATTGATGATGCAATTGAATTAGCCAAAATGGGTAAAGGTTCATTGGTATCTTCAATCGTTACACCTAATGATCAAGAAGCAACAGAATATGTTGTTGGAGCAGCTTGTATGCACGGTCGTATTTTAGTATTGAACAAAGATTGTGCGAAAGAAAGTACAGGTCACGGTTCTCCTATGCCATTATTAACACATGGTGGACCAGGAAGAGCTGGTGGCGGAGAAGAAATGGGTGGAAAACGAGGAGTTTTACATTACTTACAAAGAACTGCGATCCAAGGACATCCAACAACGATTACTAAAATCACACAACAATTTCAAGTAGGAGCGGAGATGCCAGAAGCAAATCCACATGTATTTAGAAAATACTTCGAAGAGTTGGTAATTGGCGAAACAGTTTTCACACATAAACATACGGTTACAGATGCAGACATTGTAAACTTTGCGAATGTTTCAGGAGATAATTTCTACGCACACATGGATGCGACTTCTTTAGAAGGAACGATTTTCGAAAGAAGAGTAGCTCACGGATATTTCGTATTATCTAAAGCAGCAGGTTTATTTGTTGATCCGAAAAAAGGTCCAGTTTTATTGAATTACGGATTAGAAGAAGCTCGTTTTACAAAACCAGTTTATCCTGGAGCGACAATTGGAGTTCGTTTTACTGTAAAGGAAAAAGTTGATCAAGAGAAACGTTCAGAAGATGATATCGCTAAAGGAATTGTGAAATTCTTAGTAGATGTTTACGATGAAACAGGAGAAACAGTAGCATTAGCAACTATTTTGACAATGGTTAAGAAAATAAATCAAGATTAGAATTTAAATTCACAAAATATATTGACACACAATGATTTCGATTATTGTGTGTTTTTTATTTTTATAAAGTTTATTAGATTACTTATTTCTCTTCAAATACATATCGTAAATCATACCATCTGAAAGTCCGATTTTAGGAACGATGATATTTTTGCATTTAAGTTCCTTCATGATGTATAGATAGATATCCATTGCAGGAACGATAACATCCGCTCTATCAGGCTTTAATTGATATTTTTCAACTCTATGTGATAAGCTTAATTCATCAATTTCATCTCTTAAATCTTTGATTTTTTTGACTGAAATTGTTTCCATGTGTTGAGCACCCAACATCTTGTGGACTTTATTAATATTTCCACCAGTTGCAAAAATTTGGTGTACTGTTTTAATCTCCACGTGAAGAGCTAACCAATCATGAATTTCTTTCCAAATATCTTCGTTTACTTTTCCTTTTAATAAACGAATTGTTCCAATTTGAAATGATTTAGAAGCTAAACGTTCTCCATTTTCAAAAACACTTACTTCCGTGCTACCACCTCCAACGTCGATCACAACAAAAGGCATTGTTTTATCGAAATCCATCAAAAAGAAGGTTCCAAAAATTAAATCAGCTTCTTCGTTTCCAGAAATGACATCTATTTCAACACCCGTTTGATCGGCTATAAGTTTTTGAATTTCTTTCCCATTTGAAGCTTCACGCATTGCAGAAGTTGCGCATGCACGAAGTTCTTTCACTTCAAAAATTTCAGAAATTAATCGAAAAGCTTTTATTGTTTTTGAAAAGTGTTCCGCTTTCTTAACAGATATTTTACCATCCTCGAAAACCTCTTCACCTAAACGCAATGGAATACGGGTATACGATATCTTTTTGACAAAAGAATGTCCATTCTCTGTTGTCACCTCACCAACTAAAAGTCGGGCAGCATTAGTTCCAATATCGATCGCTCCGTAACGCATTTTCTAGGTAAAGCTAATTATTTTTTTCTAAAGAAAATACGAATTGGCACCCCTTGGAAATCATAAATTTCACGCATTCTGTTTTCTAAGAAACGTTTGTAGCTATCTGGAATGTATTGAGGTAAATTACAGAAAAATGCAAATGAAGGACTTTGCGTTGGTAACTGTTGAATGTATTTAATTTTCACATATTTACCTTTCAAAGATGGAGGAGGAGTTGCTGCAATGATATCACCCATTACATCATTCAATTCTGAAGTAGAAATTTTACGTTTTTTATTTTCGTAAACTTTCATTGTTTCTTCCAACGCTTTGTGCACACGTTGTTTTGTAACTGTAGAAGTAAAGATAATCGGAACGTCATTAAATGGAGCTAATTGTTCTCTAATTTTATCTTCCCATTCTTTTGTTGTTTGGGTTTCTTTTTCAATTAAATCCCATTTATTTACTAGAACAACAACACCTTTAGCATTTTTCTCAATTACATAATAAATATGTAAATCTTGTTTTTGAAGTCCTTCCGTAGCGTCAATCATAAAGACACATACATCAGATTCTTCAATCGCTCTAACTGAACGTAAAACTGAGTAATATTCTAAATCTTCTTGAACTTTTGCTTTTTTACGAATACCAGCTGTATCAACAATCATGAAATCAAATCCAAAGGCATTGAATCTTGTATTGATTGCATCTCTCGTTGTACCTGAAATATCCGTAACGATGTTTCTTTCTTCACCTGTAATCGCATTTACGAAAGAAGATTTACCAACATTTGGTTTACCAACGATACAAATACGAGGTAAGTGATCTAATTCTTTAACAGATTCATCTTCGATGTCCATGAATTTCACAGCATCATCTAATAATTCACCTGTACCACTTCCGTTTGTTGCTGATAAATCGTAAACATCACCAATTCCTAACTGATAGAACTCAGAAGAAAGACCGATACGTCCACTATTATCTACTTTATTTGCAACTATAAAAACTTTCTTTTTTGATTTTCTTAATAATCCAGCAACTAATTCATCAAAATCAGCAATACCAGTTGTAACATCCACCATGAAAAAGATGATGTTTGCTTCTTCAATTGCGATTAAAACTTGTTTACGAATTTCTCCTTCGAAGATGTCATCCGTTCCACTTGCGTAACCACCTGTATCGATTACAGAAAATTGGTAACCATTCCATTCACCTCTTCCGTATAATCTATCACGTGTAACACCACTTACTTCTTTTACGATAGCGTTAGAAGATTCTGTTAAACGATTGAATAAAGTTGATTTCCCTACATTTGGACGACCAACAATTGCTATAATATTTCCCATTTTATCTTTTCAAAGCTAATTACAATTATTACAAAATCAGAACACTTTAATTTGCAATCTATAATTTGTCAATTTGTAATCTACTAATTTGTAATCTATTTTTTAATACCCGTATTTCTTCAATTTCGTATCTGAAGTTCTCCAATCTTTGTCGACTTTCACAAACGTTTCTAAGAATACTTTTTTCATTACGAATTTTTCGATGTCTTGTCTTGCTTCTCGTCCAATTCGTTTCAACATTTCGCCACCTTTACCAATGATAATTCCTTTTTGAGAATCACGCTCAACAATGATTAAGGCACGAATTTTAATAATATCTTGTTCTTCTAAATACTCTTCAATTTCAATTTGACTTGAATAAGGAACCTCTTTTTGACAATGAATAAAAATCTTTTCACGAATCATTTCTGAAATAAAGAAACGCATCGGACGGTCAGATAAATCTTCTTTGTCGTAATATGGAGGACATTCAGGAATCAATTTTAGAATTCGTTCCCACAACAAATCTATATTGAATCCGTGAAGCGCAGAAAGTAAGTAAACATAAGCATCTGGTAAACGTTCTTGCCAGTAGCTAATACGTTCCATTGCTTTTGCTTGGTCACCTAAATCTATTTTATTAATCAAACAGATCACTGGAATTTTCAATTTTTGAATTTTTTCCAATGTCTCTTTGTGATTCATTTCATCTTCGTTGATGTCTGTGATGAAAATCAAAACATCAGCATCTTGAATAGAAGTGTTTACATAACCCATCATAGCATCGTGAAGTGCATATGCTGAATTAACTACTCCAGGAGTATCAGAGAAAACGACTTGATAATCTTCTTCATTGACAATTCCTAAAATTCTGTGACGTGTTGTTTGTGCTTTTGGAGTAACGATAGACATTTTACTCCCCATCAATTGGTTCATCAATGTAGATTTACCAACGTTTGGACTACCAACGATATTTACAAATCCTGCTTTGTGGGACATTCTTAACTTTTTAGATTTGCAAAGGTAATCATTATTGGAGGGGTTTGCAATTAAAAGGCGTAAATAGGTTTATTAAATTAGCGTTAATGAATTATATTGATTTTGGAGGCGATAATTATCGGTTTCTAACCGTTAGAAACACTTAATTGCCTAAAATATTTGATGGAGTGATTATTATTTCATTGTCCATAAAACGATTAATACTATCAACAAAATGATTAAAATCCATTTTTCATTCTTCTTTCTAGCTTCAATTTTATTTTGAAATTCTTTTTTTCTCTTTTCGTAGTCTTCTAAAAGTTTAGGTGACTGATTTAATAGTGCTAAATATAATTGATCATTCATTGTATCTGTGTACGAATAGAAATTATATTTCTTTTTATCAAATGTATAAATAGTTAGTTTTTTATAAGAAACTGTGTAATCGTCAATCTTTACAGAATATTTGATTTTTTCAAAATTATCGATACTTAAAATTAGCCAATTCCTTGACCATATACGTTTAATAAGAATCTTTCCTTTTTCAATTTTAACAGTCCAAGCATCGATACAATTGATAAATAACTTTATAAAAAAGACATAAATAACTAAAATTATAAGCAATTCAAGTATTTTGATATCTTTTGATTTGTCTAAAATTATGAAGGTCAGTAAAACTGTAAAGAATAGAGCAATAACTACTCCAATTATGATGAGCAAGATGTTAGGTCTAAATAAGTTTTTGTTGATTTGTTTCATTTGTACAATAATTTCACAAAACTATCTCAACCCTTATCTATTCACCCAAAGCGATGGATTCACACATTGCACCGATCCACCGTTTACAACGTGAATTTCAAAGTGTGCAACAGAAACTGAACTTCCTTGTGGAACAGTTAATGAACCAATCACTTGTTTTGTAGAAACTTTTGATCCAACTGTGACATATGTATCTTGAAGATTGGAGTATACCGTTCTATAATTACCGTGTTTGATAATGACAACTTTACCAGCTCCTAAGATATTTAATACACTTGTTACTTCTCCTTCGAATACAGATCTAACTTGCGCATTTTGCGGAGTACTTATGTCAATACCGTTATTGTTTGTGTACACATTTTCTAATGTTGGATGCGCATTTTTTCCGAAACCTTCAGTGATACTTCCTTTTTCTACTGGCCAAGGTAAACGACCTTTATTTGCTTCAAAGTTTTTACTTAAAGAAACTGCTTCTTTCGTATTTTCTGTGTAATTAACTTCTTTTTTCGCCGCTGTAGTTGTTTCTTTCTTCATTTCTTTTACTTCTGAAGTTGTTTTTGAAGAAGAGGAAGAATTATTATTTGTAGCTAAAGCACTTTGTTCAGCTTTCTTTTTAGCTTTTTCAGCCTTCTCTGCTTTTTCAGCAGCAAGTCTTGCTTTCTTTTCAGCATTTGCAATTTCTTTTCGAATTGCAGCATTAATTTTATCTTTTAAGATTTCTTTTTTGCGTTCATCTTCTCTCAATTGAGACATCAGTTTTGATTCTTCATTTTTGAATTTCTGATAAACAACTTGTTTTTTGACTTTATCTTTTTCTATTTCTTCTTTCTCTTTTTTCTTCTCATTCAACATTTCTAATTTGTACTTCTTTTCACTTTCGATTGAAGTAATTTCATTCTTAATTAATCCTTCATATTGACGAATTATTAAAAACTGTTTTTGTTGAATATCTCCTACTTTTTGAAGGTATTTATTTCTCTTAAGTGCTTGATTGTATGAAGTTGATGAAAAAATATACATCATTTTACCATATTTATTTCTGTGCTTGTAGGCATACATCAACAATTTACGGTATTGCTCTTTTAACTTTTTTAATTTGTTACGAAGCGCATTTATTTGAGTACTTTTCTTTGTTAATTTAATTTCCGCTCCACGAATTTGATTATCAAAATTTCTTAGAAGATTTTCTCTAAATTCAATTTGATTCTCAATAATTTTTAATTCGTTTAAAGAAGCTTCAGTATTTGTTTTTGATCTACTTAATAGTGATTTTGTATTCGAAATTTTCTTTTCAAGTTTATCTTGTTCTTTCTTTAATTTTTCACTCGAATTTTGAGCATACGATGTCACATTGATTACTAATAATCCAATAAAAATCAATATGATACGAATTTTACTCACACTTCTCATAACTTTCTGGAATGACCAAGAATATTTCTTGAGGCAAATTTACTTCTATTTTATCGTAGTTTAACTCGACATTTATTTTATTTCTTGGCGTTGTAATGTTAATTACTACATCTTTTGGAAAACGATAACCTTCAATTATTTCACTGCTCAAGTAATTTACTTTAATCAACGTAGAATCTGAAGGACTTTCGATTTCCATTGAAGTTAATTCTTTCGCATCACGACTTAGGAAATATTTTATACTAATATCATCCTTTGATTTCTTTTCGTTTCGTCTGATTTTGAATTTACGATGTGAAGATAGAATGTAATTCACAGCGTTGTCATGTATTTGAAAATAACGCTGATTCGTATCATAATCAATCGGTAATCCTAAAATAATTTCTTCTATGTTTTTGTAATTAAAATCAACACCGAATGACTCTTTAAAAAAACCTAAGTCGTGTTTTAGATAACATTTATCTTTCTTATTAGTCAAGATCAAGGAATCTTTTGTAATGATTGAATTGATAATTGGAATGTTTGCGAATGAAATAATTGCATGAACAGCACTATCTTTTGCTAAGCGAATCGATGTTTTGAAACTATTACTTCTATTCGTATCCGTGTAATTTGTTTTAATCTTCGAATAAAAAAACGTCGGACTTTTTCTAGAAATACTATCTAAAGCTTGAACTAGTTCCTGTGTTTTTTTACGTTCTAATTTTTCAGTAACGCTTTCTTCAACATTTTTAGTCGTTGCACAAGA
>CANGHX010000094.1 GCA_947453715.1 Flavobacteriales bacterium
GATTATGTAAATGCACATGCTACCTCAACTCCAATTGGTGATTCAATGGAAGCACAAGCTATTCATGGTGTTTTTGGATCTGAAGTAGCAGTTAGTTCAACTAAAAGTATGACAGGTCATGAATGTTGGATGGCAGGGGCAAGTGAAGTTGCTTATTCATTGTTAATGATGGAAAATGATTTTATAGCTCCAAATATAAATTTTGAAAATCCAGATGAGGATTCTAAAAAAATTAATATAATTACAGAAACAAAAGAACAAAAGATTGATTGTTTCTTGTCAAATTCATTTGGATTCGGCGGAACAAATTCATCTTTAATAATAAAAAAATACGTTAAATAGTTCAAAATGAATAGAGATCAAATTATTGAAACAACTAAAAGATTTTTATCAGAAGAGTTCGAAGTAAGTACAGAAAAAATTATTCCAGAAAATAATTTACAACAAACATTAGAATTAGACAGTTTAGATTATGTTGATTTAGTTGTTGTAATTGAAGAAAATTTTGGTTTTAAACCAACTGCAGAAGATTTTAAGACTGTTATTACTTTTGAAGATTTTTATCAATTAGTTGAGCAAAAATTAGCTGAATTAGCTTAAAATATGAGCGAAAAATGGGATGGAAAGTCCAAAGGTTCTTTATGGGGATATAAGTTTTTTATATTCTGTATTAAGAGTTTAGGGGTTCGATTTTCCTATTTTTTCTGTTTTTTTGTTGCTTCTTATTTTGTTTTTTTTGCTAAAAAACAACGAACAGGTTTAATTCAGTTTTATAAAGTAGGATTTGGTTATTCAGCTATTAAATCAATAAGATTCTCATTTCTAACATTTTTTAAATTTGGTCAGACATTAATTGATCGAATTGCATTAATGTCTGGTAAGCGCAAGATGTATTCATTTGAATTTAAAAATGAAAAAGTCTTGATTGAAATGCTCAATCAAAATAAAGGAGGAGTTTTAATTTCAGGTCATGTTGGAAATTGGGAAAATGCAGGAAATCTTTTACGTGAAAGAGTTACAGCAAAGATTAATGTTGTGATGTTAAATGATGAGGTAGAAAAAATCAAATCATATTTAGAGCTTCAAACAGGAGGACCAAAATTCAATATCATTCCAATTAAAGATGATTTTTCGCATGTTATACTGATTCATCAAGCCCTTAAAAGAAATGAATTTATTGCTATTCATGCTGATAGAGTCAACGAAATTTCAAAAAATATTGAATTAAAATTTTTAGGTAGTAAAGCAAAATTTCCGTTAGGACCGTTTGTGATAGCTCATAAATTTAAAGTTCCAATTACTTTTGTATTTGCTTTGAAAAAGAGCGGATTACATTATGAATTAAGTGCAACAGATCCAATTTATTCTTCCCAATCGGAGATTGAAATTGCTGAAAAGTATGTATCTTGTTTAGAACAAAAAGTGAAAGAATCTCCAACTCAATGGTTTAATTTTTATGATTATTATGCAAATTGAAAAATCACAAATCAAAAATTACATTCCTCAAAGAGAGCCGTTTATAATGATAGATGAAATGACTAACATTACTGAAAAAGGTTTTGAAAGTCAATTTAATATCCTAAGCGATAATTTATTTCTTGATAATAACATCCTATCTGAATCTTCTCTAGTTGAAAATATTGCACAAACATGTGCAGCAGGTTTTGGTTATTTAAATAGTTTACAATCTGAAGGCGAACCGAGATTAGGTTTTATCGGGGCAGTAACTAAATTAACGAACTTCAAATATGCTGAGTTAAATCAGTTAATAAATACGAAAGTTGAAATTTTAAATACTTTTGAAAATATACATTTGATACAAGGAACTTGTTTTCTTGGAGAAGAAAAATTAGTAGAATGTCAAATGAAAATTGTATTAGCATGAAACAAATAACTGCTGAAGTAACATTGAAAGTACGATTTAGTGAAACCGATGCAATGGGTGTTGTTTGGCATGGTAACTATTTAAAGTTTTTTGAAGATGCTAGAGAGCATTTTGGACAAGTTCATAAAATGGAATATTTAGATGTTTATAACAATGGTTTTTTTACTCCAATTGTAAAATCTGAAATAAACCATAAAGCAGTTGTTTATTATGGTCAAGAAGTAAAAGTAAAAGCTAGATTAATTTATTGTGCAGCTGCGAAAATACTTTTTAACTATGAAGTCATTAATTTAACGACAAATGAAATAGCAGCAATTGGATCTACAATGCAAGTTTTTATGGATGCATCTAGTCGAACTCTTACATTAAATAAACCCGATTTTTATTCTAAATGGGAAAATAATCAACTTTGGGAAAACGTATGAAAGATGTTTTTATAACATATGGTAGTTTAGTTACACCCTTAGGATCTTCAGTTCAGGAAAATTTGGATGCATTAAAAACGAATGTTTCTGGTGTAAAAGTTGTTTCTAATTCTGGTTTTAAAGGTGAAAATTGGCCTTTAGCTAAAATTGACACAATTACAGAAAATCGTTTTTCAACGTTACTTCTAAATTCACTAATTGAGTTAAAAAGTAATTTCGATAATGCAATTCTACAATCAGAGAAAACGTTATTTATTATAAGTACAACGAAGGCTGATATTGAAAATTTTCCAGAAGATACATTTTCAGTTATAAATGAAGTTTTGTATTCTGAATTGGGAATTAAAAACAAACCGATTATAGTTTCAAATGCTTGTATTTCAGGAGTTTTAGCAATTAATTTAGCAGCAGATTATATTCGGTTAGAAAAATTTATTGATGTTATTGTTGTTGGTATAGATGTAGTTTCTGAATTTGTTATTAATGGCTTTCAATCATTGTTTGCATTAAGTGATGAAATTGCTAGGCCATTTGATAAAACTAGAAAAGGCATTTCATTAGGAGAAGGTGTTGGAATTGTTCTTCTTTCTTCAAATAAAAGAAATTCAAATTTTCATGCAAAATATATAAATGGTTCTTCATCAAATGATGCGAATCATATCTCAGGTCCTTCAAGAACAGGCGAAGGGTTAGTTCGTTCTATTAACGAGACTTTAAAACGTTCTAACATTGAGAAAAATACAATTAATTTTATTTCAGCTCACGGCACAGGCACATTATACAATGATGAAATGGAAAGCATTGCATTTCAACGTACTGAGTTGAACACAATTCCAATGAATAGTTTAAAAGGCTATTTTGGACATACATTAGGAGCAGCTGGTGTAATTGAAACAATCGTTTCAATGTTGTCAATGGAACATAATATATTATTTCAAAGTTTAGGATTTAGTGAAGTAGGTACGACTGAAAAATTAAATTTGATTGAAAAAAATGAATTTCATGAAATTAATTGTGTGTTAAAAACAGCATCTGGTTTTGGAGGAGGAAATGCTTCATTAATATTAGTAAAAGAAGTAAAATGAGTATAGTAACTAGTTGTAAATTAAATGCTTCATCGTTGATTATTAATAATCAATTGATTCATACTATTTCGGGAGATACTATTGATTGGAAAAGAGAATTATATAATTTTTATAGTAAAGATTATCCCAAATTTCACAAGATGGATCCATTAGCAAAAATGGCTTTCTTAGGAATTTTAGGCATCGAAAAAACAACAGACCTTTCAGTGTATGATGACAATGAGGTTTCAATGATATTTGCGAATAAAACATCAAGTTATAAATCTGATTCTAATCATTTTGAAAATTATACAAAAAAGAATTTAATAAGCCCAAGTGATTTTGTTTATACCTTACCAAATATACTGACTGGTGAATTAGCAATCTATTTAAAATGGTATGGAGAAAATTGCTTTTACATTTTAGAAAAATTTGATTTGGATTTCTATATTGAGCAAATAGAAATTGCATTTTCAAAAGGTAAGAAAGCATGTTTGTGCGGTTGGGTAGAAAGCTCGGATAAAAGTGAAGATTTAATTATTTTTATAATTGAAAATCAAAATAATAAGATAAATAAAGAAGAAATATATTCATATTTTAAATAAATAGAGATGAGTGAATTAAAAGAAACATTGAAAGCACAAATTATTGAGCAATTGAATTTAGAAAATTTAACTGTAGCAGATATTAAAGATGACCAACCGTTATTTGGAGATGAATTAGGTCTTGATTCAATTGATGCATTAGAATTTATTGTGCTTTTAGAACAGAATTACGGGTTAAAAATCAGTAATCCAAGTGAAGGAAAAGACATTTTTCATTCAGTAAATACGTTGGCGGCTTTTATTGAAAAAAATAAAAATTAAGCATGCAAATTTTTATTACTGGATATGGAGTAATTTCATCAATTGGATTAAATTCAGTTGAAAATTTTCAATCTTTAAAAGAAATGAAAACGGGTATCGATAATACATCTGATCCTATTTTCGGGAATTATAAAGTTGGAAGGATAAATTATTCAAATGAGGAATTATCCAGTAAATTTAATCTTAAAACCTTTGGTTCGAGAACAGCAATTTTAGGAATGATTGCTGCAAAAGAAGCATTTGAAGGACATGTATTGAATTCAGATATAAGAACAGGGTTGATTTCAGGGACATCTGTTGGTGGAATGGATCTAACTGAGAAAGTATTTGCTGAGCTTATTGAAAATGGCGTTGTTTCAAATGCTTTTAATCACCATGCAAGCGGAATGTCATCGCTTGAAATTGCAAAAGAATTAGGATTAGAAAACACATTTATTAATACTATCTCAACAGCTTGTTCTTCAGCTGCAAATGCAATTATGCAGGGAGCTCGATTAATTCAAAACAATGTTTTAGATCGAGTTATTGTTGGAGGTACTGATAGTTTAACACAATTTACATTTAGTGGTTTTCGTTCATTAATGATTTTCGATGAAGAATGGTGCAAACCTTTTGATGCAAATCGAAATGGTTTAAATTTAGGAGAAGGAGCAGGTTATATAGTTCTTGAATCAGAAAAATCATTAGAGATTTCAAAAAAAGAACCAATTGCAAAATTAACCGGATGGAATAGTTCTTCTGACGCATATCATCAAACAGCTTCTTCACCAGAAGGTTATGGTGCAGTTTTGTCAATGGAAGGAGCATTAAAAATGGCTAAATTAGCTCCTAATCAGATAGATTACATTAATGCTCATGGTACTTCAACACCTAATAATGATTTGTCTGAATCAGTAGCCTTTAAAAAGGTTTTCATTGATAACGTACCCGTTTTTAGTTCTACAAAATCTTATACTGGTCATACACTCGCAGCTTCAGGAGGTATCGAAGCGGTGTTCGCGATAAATTCTATTTTAAATGGAGTAGTCTATCCCAATTTAAATTTTACTACTGAAATTATTGAAACGAAATTAACACCTCAGTTAAAATTTGAGGAAGGTCATGAGATTCAAAATGTGTTATCCAATTCATTTGGTTTTGGAGGTAATAATTCAACAATTATAATAAGTTCTTTAAAATAATGTTCTATATACATTCAATTTCTTCAATTTCTCATCAGTTGAGTTTTCAATCGGACGGATTTTCTGAAAAATTATTCGTGTTGGATGATACAAGTTCATTAGAAGTTCCAGATTTTAAAGATATTCTACCACCAACTGCATTAAGAAGATTAAGTCCAATTTTAAAAATTAGCTTAACAACAGCTTTAGAATGTAGAAATAAAAAAGAATTTGATGCGATTGTTGTAGGAACTGCATTAGGTTGCTTACAGGATACAGAAAAGTTTTTAAATACGATAAGAACATCAACAAGTGAGACTTTATCTCCAACAGCATTTATTCAATCTACTCATAATACGATAGGAGGTCAAATTTCTTTGTTCTTAAAGAATCATGCCTACAATATGACGCATACTCAAAATGCGTTATCATTCGAAATCGCATTAATAGATGCAATTACATTATTGAAAGAAGGAAACAATAATGTGCTTGTAGGTGCAGCAGATGAAAAAATAGAATTGTTAGAAAAATTAAGAAATTCAATAATTCGTTCAAAATATCCTTTAACTTCATTAGCGACTTTTTTCAATCTAAAAAATGATCAAATTGAAAATGGTATTGTTATAAAAGATGTAACGGTGAATTTAAATTCAACTATTCAACTTGGCGATTTTATTGATTCATTTTTAGAAAAAAACGGGATTCAATTTAATGAGATATTGAAAGTTTATCATTCTGATTGTGAATTTATTAATGGTGAGAATACCATGAATTATTTACCATACACAGGTTTGAATTATTCAGCTTCTGCTTTAGCTACACATATGGCTTACGATGAGTTATCACACAATGGTAAAGGTTTAATTTTGATTGTAAATAATATCTGTAATAATGATTTTGGTTTAACTTTAATTGAGAAATGTTAAAACATTACATCAACATAATTCTATTGGTAATCAATATTTTTATTGCATATATCTTTTTTAAAGACACAAATTATTTCACATCTTATTTATTATTTTCAGGCTTACTTTTTTTTATTGTGGTAAGTTGTGGTGTGCTTTTTTTAAAGTTTAATTATTTTCTCCAGTCAAAAATTAAATTAGATACAAATCAATGTTTATTAACATTTGATGACGGTCCAGATCCTCAATTTACATTAAAAATTTTAGACATTTTAAAGGAAGAAAATGTAAAATCCATCTTTTTTTTAATTGGAACAAAAGTTGAATTAAATCCTGAAATTGTTGCAAGAATCAAACATGATGGACATTATATTGGTAATCACACCTATCACCATAATAATTTCTTGTCCTTATTGTCTAAGTCTACTATTTTGAAAGAAATTGAATTAGGAGCAGAGGCGATTAGTAAAATTACAATTGAAGAGCCTACCTTCTTCAGACCTCCAATTGGTTATACGAATCCTAATTATGCAAGGGTTTTAAAAAAACTAAAAAGCATTAATATTGGTTGGAATTTAAGAAGTTACGACACAATATATAAAGATCCAATTAAGTTTGAAAAAAGAATGCTTCGTAAGGTAAAGAATAATGATATTGTATTATTTCATGACAATCTTGAAATTACAAGTTTAATTCTCCACTCTTTTATAAAAAAATCAAAAAATAAAGGAATTATATTTGTTCCATTAAACGATAATAAAGAATTATTTACATGATAAGATATTTATTCATTGCCTTTTTATTTCTTTCGCTTACTGTTAAGAATGAAAGTTATGTAAAAATAAAGGATACAACAGAAGTTAAGAAGAAGATTAAAGATAAATCAACTTCCACTAATACACTGTCAGCCAATTTTTCTGAAAAAAAACTATCAAGTATGTACAATACACCTAAAACAGGTAAAGGCATATTATTGTTTAAGAAGAAAGATAAGATTCGTTGGGAACACACTGAGCCAATCTCTCAAATAATATTAATTGATGGAGATAAAGTAAAGTATCAAGAAGATAAAAAAGAAGTTAAAAACACAACTTCTACGAAAATTGTAAAAAAAATACAATCTCTAATGGTTAATCTTATTAGTGGAGATTTTCTAAATGAAAAAGAATTCAAAATTGAATATTATACAAATCAGGTTAATTATAAATTAATTTTAAAACCAACGAGTTCTCGATTATCTAAGTATATTCAATCTGTTGAATTGATTTTTGAAATGAATTCGTTGGCACTAAAAGAAATGACATTGTCAGAATCAGAAACAGAAAAAGTAATTTATTCTTTTTCAGATGTAAAGTTTAATAAGACAATCGAAGATTCTAAATTTTCTAAATTTTAAGTTATGTTGAAAGATAATTTTTATAAAATAGTTAACGCTGGAAAAAATGAAAATGATTTATTTTTTTCTATTGAATTAAACGAAAATCATTCTATTTTCCAAGGCCACTTCCCAGATAATCCAATTACTCCAGGTGTTGTTCAGATGGAAATTGTTAAAGAATTATTACAAGTTGATAAATCTCAAAAATTGAAAATGATCAGTATGAGTAATTGTAAGTTTTTAGCGATATTAAATCCAAAAGAAAATAACTCAATAGATGTTGTATTAACTGTCAATGAAGGAGAAAATAACACATTGAAAGTAAATTCTGTATTTAAAAATTCAGAGACAACTTTTCTAAAAATGAGTTCAATTTATGAAGTTGAGAATTAATTTTTTCTGAATAATTTAAAACTTAACCAGCTGATTCCGAAACCAGCAAACCCAGCAAGGATTGCAAAGATGGAAGCTCCTGTAAAATATAAAATAGAATTTGTTTTAATATCTTCCATTGTAAACGAAAGTAATTTCTCGTGATTAATTTCTCCCTCAAGGAATAATTGACCGAATAGAAAACTTCCATAAATAATAAATGGAATCATTGGCGGTATTGAAATATTTGCAGCTGCTATAAAAAGCACTTTGTTCATTCTAAATAAAATTGATAAAGGTATACCGATCAATAATTGGAAACCCCATATTGGAAAGATTCCCATGAAAAAACCAAAGCCAATGGAAATCGATTTTTTAAAATTGGATTCTTCAGGTTTAATGGCTTCATTTTTTATTGCAACTAACGACTTTTTTGAAATTAAGTGCTTAGGATAAAAGTAAAAAAGGGCACAAGTAACTAACACAGTATTTAATACACTTATTCTGAAAAAATCTCTACCAGGTCTAAAATGAGAAACACGTTCATTTTTATCGTATAAAACTTTAATTGGAAGCGAAATAAATCCGATATTTCTCCATGCACTTCTGACGATTATCTCGATTTCAAATTCAAATTTATTTGTAAATAAATGCATCTTTTTAAGATGAGCAAGAGGATAAAGTCTGAAACCAGTTTGTGTATCAGGAAGCTCTATAAATGTTTCAATTTTAAACCAAAAGTTAGAAAATTTATTACCAAAAGAGCTCTTATTCGGAACTCCTTCTTGCGACATATTCCTTGCCCCCATGATAATGTGATTTGGAAACACCTTGCATTTTTGAATGAAATTAGGAATGTCTTCAGGGAAATGTTGTCCATCTGAATCTATAGTAATTGCATTATCAAAACCTAGTTCTATGGCTTTTTTTAAACCTTTATTCAATGAATATCCTTTACCTTGGTTTGTTTCATTTGAAAGAAGTGTAACCTGATTTTTATATTCCTCTAAAATTTGAGAACTTGAATCAGTACACCCATCATTAACTATTATAATATATTTACCGTCAACAATTTTTAAAGTATTGTCAATTACTCTTTTTAATGTTTTTTCATTATTATAAGTTGGTATAATTACACAACCATTAATTTCTGAAATTGATATGTTTTTGTCTTCCAATTTTAGTTTTTCTTTTGCATCAATAAAATTAGGTATATTTTGTTTAATTAACGAAACAAAACTTATTAATAACTATTTCAATGCTTGAATTTATTAGTTGTTTAATAAATTTGAATACTTTAACATAAATTACTATACGGTTATTTCTGATCAACTTCATAATCAAAAAATATTGGTTAAATTTGTTTTATGGAGCTTTTTAAAAGAACGATTTTCACGACTGTAAAATTACTGCTGTTTTGGGTTTTAGTTTTTGATTTTCAGCGTTTTTTGTTTACGATTCACAACTTTGAAAAATTTGAAGGAGTTGGTTTTGGAGAATGGTTATTAGCATTTTTCTATTCGATTCGCGTGGATCTATCAATGGGGGCATTTTTGACCTTTATTCCGTTTTTGATTCTGGTTTTTCATTATATCATCCCTGGAAAATGGGGTAGATATGCTTTGTTGTCAATTTTAACCTTGGAATTAATTATAGTCTCCATTGTACAAAGTGGTGAAATCAATGCTTATACTGAATGGAATCATAAGTTGACAACACGTGTTTTTATGCACCTTTCAAATCCGGATGAAGTGTTTAAATCAGCAGATTCTGGAATGACGATTTGGTTTGTAGTTTTCTTGGTTCTAGAACTTGTTTTTGGATGGAAATTATTGAAGAAACTGTTCAATAAGGAACTGTTTTCTTCTCCTAAATCTATATTCATTCGAATTCCAATGTCACTTTTAGCACTTGTTTTAATTGGAGGTTCAGTTTTCTTAACAGCTCGTGGTGGTTGGCAGCCAATTCCAATAAATACAGATGCAGCCTATTATTCGGATAAGAGTATTTCGAATGATTTATCGGTAAATTCAGTTTATTATTTTGTGAATAGTTTCCGTTTATACAATCGTTCAAATATCGATGAATTTATCCCGAAAATGGATCAAGCTGAATCGAAAAAATTGGTTGATGAATTATATAATTATCCAAGAAAACACGATCAATATGTTTTCAATTCCAAAAAACCAAACTTTGTATTCATTGTATTAGAAGGTTGGTCAGCTGATGTCGTTGATTGTTTGGGAGAAGTCAAAGGAGCAACACCGGAATTCAATAAATTAGCAAAAGAAGGAATATTATTTACGAATTTTAACGCATGTAGCGGGACTTCTGAAATTGGAAACTCAAGTATTTTTAGTGGTTATCCAGCTTTGCCAGAGATTTCAATTTCCATGCAACCAGAAAAACATCGAAAATTACATACATTGAATGAAGACTTAGAAGGAATGGGTTATCATTCAAGTTATATTTTTAGTGGTGATTTAAAATACGGAAACATAGGAAGTTATTTCATTGATCATGGATTTGATGATGTTCAAGATGAAAAGCAATTTGATCAATCGTTATCTAGAGGGAAATTGAATTTCTATGATGAAGATTTGTATAAAAAATTAATTCAAAACATCAATAAAACGAAAGAGCCGTTCATGCAATGTGCGTTTACAGGTTCGACGCATTCGCCTTATGATCATCCAAAACATAAAAATCAAAACTATGTTGGAGCTGAGCCTGAATATGTAAATTCCATTATTTATGGTGACGAATGTATAGGTAATTTCATGAAAGAATGTAAAAAGCAATCATGGTATAAGAACACAGTTTTTGTCTTCGTTTCTGATCATGGTCATCCTTCTCCAGTGAATCCAAATCCAAATTTATCGAGGTATTTTCATATTCCTTGTTTGATGTATGGTGAACCTATCAAAACAGAATTTAGAGGGAAACAAATAGCTAAAATTGGTTCTCAATCGGATATTGTTGCTACGATTTTGTATCAATTGGGTGGAGATTTAACGCGTTATCCTTGGAGTAAAGATTTGTTGAATCCGAACGTCCCTGAATTTGCTCTTCATACTGTAAATAGAGGTTTTGGTTGGATTTCTCCTGTAGGAAGTATGTCATATCACATGGACACAAAAATGTATTTAGAGAATTTATATAAACCAGCTGACGAGAAAAAAGAAGTCAAAAATTGTCATGCGTATTTGAATGAATTTTACAAAAGTTACAAAGAATTAGACCAAAAGAAATGAGTTTTAGCTTTCAAAAAATAGATTTTAAATCCTATAAAACAATCCTGTTTTTCGCGTTAGCAATTCGGATTTTAGCGGCAATTTTTTCAAAAGGTTATGGAATGCATGATGATCATTTTGTGATTATCGAAAC
>CANGHX010000095.1 GCA_947453715.1 Flavobacteriales bacterium
GGAAAAGACGTTCATATTTTAGTGAATGATGAAAATTGCCCTACTTGTGCTGCTAAACAAAAATGCAATTGTATTGAACAGATTTCAGTAGAACGTGTATTGAATGAAATTTAAAAAAACGATAAATCATTTAACGTTTTCAAATCTTTACATCAGTATTGCTGCAGGAGTAATCTGTTCAGGTCTAAGCCATTTATTAAATTACGATCAAATTTTCGAAATTGGATTATTCGTTTTTTCGAGCACATTAAGTGTTTATTCGTTTCAGCGTTTAGTGAAATATAAGTTGGAAGAAAAAAGGGAATCGGAATTGAATTCATGGCTAGAAAAAACAATCAAAATTCAAATTATTTATATTTTACTCTCTGCAATACTTTCGATTTACCTTTACTTTTTCACCTTAAATGCCTTTGAAAATACAAAATGGTGGATGGCTCTTTCGCTTTTATTGAGTATTCTGTATGCAGTAAAAATAAACGGGAAAAGTTTGCGTGATGTTCCTTATCTCAAAATGCACTTAATTGCAATTGTATGGTGTAAGGCCTTATTATTTCCAGTCTTATTGAACAATGATTATGAATCGACAAATTTGTTGTTTATTTTGATTCATTATTTCTTATTCATTGCATTATGTATCCCATTTGATATAAGAGATTTAAATTTTGATGATTCCTCTTTAAGAACATTACCACAAGTAGTTGGTGTAAACAATTCTAAATTAATCTGTATTGTAGCTTTTCTATTTTTTGCGGTTGGTTCAATCTTGTTAAAGCCAAATTTGATAGAGAATTATTTTTATATTTTATCAATCTTTATAGCGTTCATTATTCTTTCATTCGCTACTGAAAAACGAAAAACCTTCTACTACTCTATTCTCATTGATGGAATAATATTATTGTTAGGATTCAGTTATTTATTGTAGCAAAAAAAGGTGGTTTCGACTCAGCTCAACCACCTCTTTATTGTATTATTTATAATGTTTTTTAAACCAATTCTAACATCTTATCCATCACTTCTTGAGAATCCCAATTTGCCTCGATGTTAGGCATCTTCATTACTTGTTCCATGATCGCATTTTGAGCTTTTCCATTTTCAATTACTTTATTGTAACGAATATGGCTGAATGTTACTTGAGAATACAATGGAATCCATTTTTCAGGATGTAAATTGCTGAATTTAGCTTCAATTTTTTTACGTAATAAAAACTCAGGATTTGCTGTTAAATCGCGCATTTCAACATAATTCATCAACGATAAATCAATAATTGCATTTCCGTCTGGAACTCTTGTTTTTGAGTAAGCGCTTAACAAACCATCCCAATTTCCATTTGAATCATCTAACATTTCTTGGAAGATCATACAATCTTCAAATCCACAGTTCATTCCTTGTCCGTAGAACGGAACAGTTGCGTGAGCTGAATCACCTAACAACAATACTTTATTTTCGAAATTCCAAGGACTACATCTCACCATCACTAGTGCAGAAGTAGGATTTTCAAAATAATCATCCAATAAAGTTGGCATTAATGGCACAGCATCTGTAAATGTTTCATTGAAAAATGCAGCTACTTTCTCACGTGTATTGATTGTATCAAATGATTTTTCACCATACATTGGGAAGAAAAGTGTACAAGTGAAACTTCCATCCATATTCGCTAAAGCAATCATCATGAATTCACCTCTTGGCCAAATATGTAAACAGTTTTTATCTAATTTGTGTGTTCCATCTTCATTAGCCGGAATGATTAATTCTTTGTAACCGTGATCTAAATATTTTTGAGAATAATCAAACATAGGCGTTTTCTGCATTCTAAAACGAACCGCTGAAAAAGCTCCATCAGTTGCGAAAACTTTATCGAAAGATTCTTTAACCTCTTGTTTGTTCTCCGTGTTTTCAAAAACTAACGTGTTAGAATCTAACTCAATGTCTTTGCATTTATGGTTGAAATTATATTTGATAGAAGGATATTTATCCGCCAAATTCATCAATTTTTGGTTCAATCCACCTCTTGGCACTGAATAAATTGCTTGACCATCTTTTCCATATTGTTGGTAAGATAAACTACCATCAACTGCATGCATACAACGTTGGTACATTGGAATCGCCATCTCTTTAATATCACCATCAATTCCAGCAGCTTGTAAAGCTCTCCACCCTCTATCAGATAACGCTAAATTAATTGATTTTCCCGCTAATAATTTAGCTTTACGTAAATCAGGTCTATTTTCAAAAACAGTAACATCATATCCTTTTTTTGCCATTAAGATAGCTTGTAAACTACCTACTAAACCTGAACCAACAATTCCAATTTTTTCCATTTTATTATTTTTTATTTTCCCTCCTTGAGGAGGGATCAAGGGAGGTGATAAATGTTCACCCTCGATAGTAACTAAATTGTCACCCTCCTTAATCCTCCCTCAAGGGAGGAAACATTTCTATTTAATCGATTTCTCTAATAACTGTCCAAAGTAATACACATCCTCAAATGAATTGTACAATGGCGCTGGCGCAACACGAATAACATTTGGTTCTCTCCAATCTGCAACAACACCTTCATCTGATAAAGCATCAAATAAAGCTTTCCCTTGACCGTGCGCTAAAATAGATAATTGAGCTCCTCTTTTCGTTTTATCTCTTGGTGTAATGATTTCAAAAGAACATCTTTCTTTATTTTTCTCAGAAATATCATCAATCACAAACTCTAAATAGGCAGTCAATAAATCTCTTTTTGTTCCAATACGATCCATTCCTGCTTCATCAAAAATATCCAGTGAAGCTAAATGAGCAGCCATTCCGATAATCGGTGCATTGCTCAATTGCCAACCTTCAGCACCTTTCATGGGATTAAATCCTGGATTCATTAAAAAGCGAGTTTCTTTATCATAACCCCACCAACCTGCAAAACGAGGTAATTCCGGTTTGTAAGAGTGACGCTCATGAACAAATAATCCTGAAACTCCACCTGGCGAAGAGTTTAAATATTTGTAACTACACCATGCTGCAAAATCTACTCCCCAATCGTGTAATTGTAAATTGATATTACCTGCAGCATGCGCTAAATCGAAACCTGCATAAGCACCTACTTTATGAGCCGCTTCTGTGATTTTTTTCATGTTGAATAATTGACCAGTGTAGTAATTTACACCACCAATCATTACCAATGCTAATTCATCACCAACTTCTTCAATTTTAGCTAAAATATCTTCTTCACGAATTAAATGTTCACCTTCTCTTGGAGCTATTTCAATTAAATCCGTTTCAATATTTAACCCATGAAATTTTACTTGTGTTTCCAATGCATATTGATCACTTGGGAATGCTTTTGCTTCACAAATCAATTTTGTTCTTTTACCTTTTGGTTGGTAAAACGAAACCATTAATAAGTGAATATTTGTTGTTAAAGAATGTGTCACTACAACTTCTAAAGGAAGAGCTCCAACAACTTTTGCTATTTTATTTGTCAAATTCTCATGGTATGAGAACCAAGGTTTTTTAGCTAAAAAGTGGCCTTCAACACCATATTTTGCCCAAGCATCTAATTCTTCAACAATGTAATCTTTCGTAGATTTAGGTTGAAGCCCTAATGAATTTCCAGTAAAATATCTTACCTGTTTTTCATGAAAATTAGGCATGTAAAATTTATCTCTAAAACTTTTTAATGGATCAACAGCATCTTGTTGTTGAGCATAAGAAAGCGTGTTTTCGAATTGACTCATTGTATGTGTTTTACTGAATGTAGATTTCGTATTTAATTGAATCAAAGATAAGGAAGACTAAACTTTTTTCAACAAATAAATAGGTCTTTTTTAAGATTTAAACAAATTAAATTTTATTCGTTTAAATTGTAATATATCTAAAAAAACAAAACTACCTAAATATGGTGTTTAAATTTTTAATTTAAAATATAGTATGTGCTTAAAATAACATCTATTATTACACTTACAATTGCTGCTGAGTATATCCATCTCATTGGCGCAATCGCTAATAAGAAACTTAATGTTGTCATCGTTGGTATAACAACAATGGTCAACGCTAGAACATTATTAATAGCACCTAAACCAACTGTCATTCCTCCTAAACATCCAACAACCAATAATGCAACACAAATTACACCAAAACGATTTTCTTCAGAAACATTTAAGATTCTTTCAAATCCTGTAAGATTTTGTACTTCAGTTTTCATAGATTTTATAATTGAGATTTTATAATTGAAATTTTATATTACAAATCTCTTGGTATTGACTCTAAAAAAGAATGGTATTTATTCTGAAATAAACAGATAAAAATCAGTTTTTTTTATGATTAACTTGATTTCCATAGATAATTAGGATGATTCAACGTGATTATACTGTCAAATTCAAGTATTCCTAAACGGTTATTATTCAAAAATAAATCCTACTTTTGCTTCCTAAAATGGATACGAACAAAAAAATTGCAGTTATTGGAGGTGGAAGTTGGGCAACAGCTTTGGTGAAAATCCTATCGACGAATTTATCTACTGTTAATTGGTGGATGAGAAGCGATGCTGCAGTTGAACATGTCAAGAATTACAAACACAACCCAAAATATTTACAATCAGTAGAGTTTGATATTTCTAAGCTTTTCATTAGTTCAGATTTGGAAGCTATTATTGCTCCAGCAGATATAGTGATCATTGCTACACCTTCAGCATTTTTAACTTCCACTTTTGAAAATTTCAATACAGATTTATTAAAAGATAAAGTTGTTTTTTCTGCTGTGAAAGGTATTATTCCTGAATACAATGCCATCCCCGCTAGATTTATTCATAAAACTTTTGGGACACCTTATCAAAATATTGGAATCATTTGTGGACCTTGTCATGCTGAAGAAGTTGCGCTTGAGCGTTTGTCTTATTTAACGATTGCTTGTCAGAAAGAGAAACATGCAAAAGAAATGGCTAAAATGCTTTCCTGTCGTTACATCAAAACAACGATTTCTGATGATTTATTTGGGACAGAATTTTCTGCTGTTTTGAAAAACATATATGCATTAGCTGCTGGAATATGTCATGGTTTAGGTTATGGAGATAATTTCCAATCTGTTTTGATTTCAAATGCGATTCAAGAGATTGAAAATTTTATTGATGAAATTCACCCTATTCACCGAGATGTTAAATCTAGTGCATATTTAGGCGATTTATTAGTAACTGCTTATTCTCAATTTTCAAGAAACCGTTCGTTTGGACATATGATTGGAAAAGGTTACTCTGTGAAAACAGCTCAATTAGAAATGGACATGATTGCAGAAGGTTATTATGCGACAAAATGTTTAATTGAAATCAATAAAAAGTTTCAAGTTGAAATGCCAATCGTTGATGCTGTTTATAACATTCTGTATAATAATGCTTCACCTGTTTCTGAAATAAAATTACTAACGGATAAACTCAGTTAATAATTCTTCAACAAATCGAATAAGACATTGACTTTAAAACAAGATTAAGGAAGTTGTCTATTTTCCTTTTTTTATTTTAATTTTGCTAAAAAATTTGTTTTATGAAAGTGTTCAAATTTGGAGGTGCTTCTGTAAAAGATCCTGCTGCGGTTAAAAATGTTTCGCAAATTCTTGCATTGTTTAATGGTCAAAAGATTACCGTTGTGGTTTCTGCAATGGGTAAGACTACGAATTCATTAGAGTTGATTGTTGATGCACTGTGGAACAGAGAAGAAGCTAAATACAATGAATTAATAGATGAACGTTTACAATTTCATTTAAGCATCTTAAACGGATTGTTTTCTGAAAAGCATTATTCAATCTATAAAAAAGTAGAGGACATATTTGAACAGTTAAAACAAAAATTTCATTTACCTATATCGGAAAATTATGATTTTGAATACGATCAAATCGTCTCTTTAGGTGAAGTTCTTTCATCACTTATCGTTACAGCATTTTTGAAAGAAGAAGGTCATTTAGTTGATTGGGCTGACTCTAGAAAATTGATTCGTACAAACAATCTTTACCGTGAAGGAAATGTTGATTGGAATAAAACTGAAGAATTGATTCATACGCGTTTTGAACCTATGTTTAAGGATTCTAATATTGTAATTACACAAGGATTTTTAGGACATACATCTGAAGGATTTACTACTACATTAGGTCGTGAAGGTTCAGATTATACAGCTGGAATTTTTGCTTACTGCTGTAATGCTGAAAGTGTTACAATTTGGAAAGATGTACCAGGAATGTTAAATGCCGATCCAAAATGGTTTGATAACACAGTAAAATTAGACAGTATTTCATTTAAGGAAGCGATTGAGCTTTCCTATTATGGAGCAACAGTTATTCACCCAAAAACGATAAAACCACTTCAAAATAAAGGAATTCCATTATATGTAAAATCGTTCATTGATCCAAATGCTGATGGAACAGTTATACAAGAATCAATGGAAAATGATCATTTGATACCATCTTTTATTTTCAAGATGAATCAAATTTTATTATCGATTACACCAAAGGATTTTTCATTTATCGTTGAAGAAAATTTAAGCGACATTTTTCATAGATTAGCAACTATCAATGCAAAAATTAATTTAATGCAAAACTCAGCATTAAGTTTTTCAATTGCCTTAGATAAAGATAAAATCGATCTTCAAAAATTATTGAATTTATTTCAGGATTCGTTCAACGTGAAATACAATGAAAACCTTGAGCTAGTAACAATTAGACATTTTGATCAGGCAACAATTGACCGTGTTACTGAAGGAAAAGAAATAGTTGTAGAGCAAAAAACAAAACAAACAGTTCGTTTCTTGATGAGAGATTTGTCAAAGTAACCTATGTGACATTTGATTCTAATTAGAATATTTAATTTTGAATGAGCGAGGGAAAGAAGTTGATTTAAACTAAAAATAAGATTATGAAAAAGAACATGGGATCAATGGACAAAGTACTTAGAATCATCGTTGCGATTGTTTTAATTGCACTTTTCACAACTGGTAAAATTACCGGAACAACAGGCTTTGTATTATTAGCTTTAGCCGGAATTTTTGTATTAACAAGCTTAATTAGCTTTTGCCCTCTATATCTTCCTTTTGGAATTAGTACTTGTAAGAAGAAGTAAAAATAGATATTCATTTACAGAGCATTCAACGATGAATGCTCTTTTTTTGTCTAAAAAATTAGTTCTTTTTACCGAAAATTCAACTAGAATGTTATATTTGTTAGTGTAAGTAAATTATTTTTAGTTAGTAAACGCATTTAGTATCTAAATAGACTATTTTGAATAAGAAGGATCAATATTTCGAAGTCATCAATAAATTCGCGATTGAGTTATTAGAAGCTCAAACAGAGGATGAAATTGTATGGGCACTTGCGAAAAATGCGATCGCCGAATTAGGCTATGTTGATTGTGTGATTTATTTGTTAGATGATGAAACCGACAAATTAATTCAAAGAGCGGCACATGGTCCTAAAAATCCTATTTCTTTAGAATTAGTAAATCCATTACCTTTAAATTTTGGCGAAGGAATTGTTGGTTCGGTTGCAGTTTCAAAAAAAGGTGAAATTGTAAATGATACTTCTTCAGATAAACGTTATATAGCAGATGATGCAACTCGATTATCAGAAATATCAGTACCAATAGTTTACAAAAACAAAGTGATTGGTATCATCGATTCTGAACATCCTGATAAGGATTACTTTAATCATGAAGATCTTCAGATTTTGACGACAATTGCTTCTATGACAGCAACAAAATTGGTTCAAACGAAATCTACAGAAGAACTCGTTCGATTGAAACAAAATTTAGAAGTAATAATTTCTGACCGAACGTTAGAGCTAAAAAAGGTTTTAATAAAGGTTAATAAACAAAAAAATGAAATCACTGAAAGTATTCATTATGCGAAAAGAATACAAAAAGCGATTCTTCCTACAGAAAAGTTAATCAAAGATTATTTTGATGATTTTTTTATCTTCTATCAACCAAAAGACATTGTTGCTGGAGATTTTTATTGGTTTGAAAAAGTCAATAATGAAATCATCTTTTCAGTTGCAGACTGTACTGGTCATGGCGTCTCTGGAGCAATGGTGAGTATTGTTTGTCACAACGCTTTAAATCGTTCCTTATGTGAATTTCAATTGCAAGAACCCGCATTAATATTAAATAAAGTCAAAGAATTAGTCATTGAAACGTTTGAAAAAAGTGAAGAGCAAGTACTCGACGGAATGGATATTGCACTCTGTTGTTTAAATCCTGAAACAAAGGTTTTAAAATATGCTGGTGCTAATAATCCGCTTTACATCATTCGAGGTGAAGAATTATTAGAAATCAAGCCAGATCGTCAGCCAATTGGTAAGTATGATGTTGAAACATCTTTCACATCACATGAATTTCAATTAGAAACAGGAGATACGATTTATATATTTTCTGATGGTTTCCCAGATCAATTTGGTGGCGAAAAAAGAAAAAAATTCAAATATGCTCCTTTCAAAAAATTACTTCTGGATATTAATCAATTCCCAATGCATCTTAGAGAATCAAAATTAAGAGAGGCTTTTAAAGAATGGAAAGGTAAATTGGATCAAGTTGATGATATTACAATTATCGGTGTTTCTGTATAAACAAAAAACTCCCAAATAAATTAATAAATGGGAGTTTCAATATTACTAATGTTCTTATTTAAACTTTTTCTTTAATTCTCTTTTTAAACTTTCAGGATCAAATTTATTCGCTTCTGTTCCATCGTATAATTTCATTACGTTTCCGTTCCACAAATACATGACTCCTGGTGTATTATAATCATTTCCTAACTTATTCCAAAACTCAATAACTCCAATTACTTGATAAGGGAAATTGATCTGTGTTTCTTTATAAAATTCCGGAATCAATTCTGCTTCTTCATCCATGAATAAAATCGAAACTTTAGGAAAATCTTTGTCTTTCGATAACTTTTTAATTTCTTTTGCAGCTTCTCTACAATGCTCACAGCCTGGCACAAACATGCACAAGATTTGTTTTCCTTCATTGATGTTTACTGCTTTATTTCCTCCCGTTGTGAATGTATAACTTGAGAAAACTGATTTCACAGGTTTAGGTGCTTTTTCCTCGATTTTCTTTTCCTCGATTTCTTTTATTGGAGTTTTTGATGATCCGTTTTCGGCAACTGTAGAGTCTTTTTTCGCAATAACTGTTTGAGTTGGTTCTTCAATAATTTTAGGCATTTCAACGGTTGAAGGTAAACTAACTTCTTTAGTTGTATTTTCAGTTAGACTAGGTGTTTTCTCAAAAAACATAAACATTACCAAAGCCGTTCCAAAATACAAGGCTAATAAATTACCAAATTTGCTCTGCTCTTTTACTGTTTCAGTTACATTTCTATACAAATAAATCAATAAACCAATTGTCACTATGTTTTTAAGAAATGCCTCTAAAGGAGTCATTGGTAACCATTGGCCGAAACAGCCACAATTTCCATTCATTGCTCCATGCTTATGCATTTCCATTGAAAGATGGATACAAAAAATGGCCAATAATCCAATCGTAACCGGAATAATAAATCGTTTGATATACTGATTTTGAAGAACCGCAATCCCAAGTGCAATTTCTGCAGCAATAATCAATCTAGTTAATAAATAAGCTGTATCCCAAGAAGCGATTTTTAGATCAACCATTTGTTTTTCAAAGGCCCAAATTGGATCCATTTTTGACAAACCTGAAACTATAAATAAAATAAATACGATTATTCGAGCTGATAAGGGTAAATACTGTTTTACTTTTTCCATGTTTTAAACTTTGATTTATTATTGTCTAAGCTAAAATTACTGTTTATTTTTTTATCTCTCCAACAATTTAACTTCATTTTAACGACCAACCTTGGTATCTAAAAGTATAGTTAATTGATCAGATTATTCCGATTTTGGTTTATTCGGTTTGAATTTGCGTTTGAAATTTTTCTTTGGTTTATGAAACGCTTGAGCTACTTTCCATTCCGGTTGAACACCTAATGCTTCAGGCAATACTAACTTCGGAATCTCCGCTTCAATCAATCGCTCAATTTTTTGCATACGACGCATATCTTTCTCATTGATAAGTGTGTAGGCCTCCCCTTTTGTGTTTGCTCTTGCCGTTCTTCCAATTCTGTGAACATAATCTTCAGCATCATGTGGTGCATCATAATTGATCACCATATTGATTTCTTTGATATCAATTCCTCGACTCATTACATCGGTAGCTACTAGAATCCTTGTTTTCTTTGATCTAAATTGACTCAAAACTTCTTCTCGCTCACTTTGCTCTAGATTTGAAGAAATTCCTTTTGCGGGAAAACCAGATTTTTTCAATTGAAATACGATTTCATTCACGTTACTTTTTGAAGAAGTAAAAATAATGATACTCGTATATTCTGGTTTTTGTTCTAATATGTGTTTTATTGCTCCAACTTTTTGATTGTCATAAGTCAGATAAACGTTTTGTGAAACTCCGGCTGCTGGTTTAGAAATCGATAATGTAATTTCCTCTGGGTTTTTTAATAATTTAGACGCTAAGGTTCTAATTTTGGGAGGCATTGTCGCACTAAACAATAATGTTTGTCTTTCTTTTGGTAAATGAGAAACGATTTTTTCAATATCATCTGAAAACCCCATATCCAACATTTTGTCAGCTTCATCTAAGATCAAATGTTTGACATGCTTGAAATTCACATATCCCATTTGCAAATGCGAAATCAATTTTCCTGGCGTTGCAACTATGATATCTGTTCCATCTTTTAAAGCTTCTTTTTGAGCTTCCCAATTTTTACCATCTCCCCCACCATAAATTGCTTGTGAACCAACAGATATATAATAGGATAATCCTTGAATTTCTTGTTCGATTTGAATAGCTAACTCTCTCGTTGGAACAATGATTAATGTGTCAATTGTTGTATCCATTTTGCCTACCAACTTGTGTAATATAGGTAAAATAAATGCAGCTGTTTTTCCTGTACCTGTTTGAGCACAAGCAATTAAATCTTTGTTGTCTAATATTTTTGGTATCGCAAATTCTTGTATTGGTGTTGGCGTTTCAAAGCCCATTTGAGAAATTGCTTCTAATACATCCTCGTGTAATTCTAATTCTGAAAACTTCATAGGACTAAGTTAACGATAAATAACGAATTAGGAAAAAGTAGTATTAATGTCCTTTTCTAGAGATTTCTATTTTTCCAATTTTCAAATAGAACGACTTCCTTCCTTTTGTTTTAGGTTTCGAAATTTTAAAATCTACTTCTTTTTTTGTTAAATGACTCAATTGCTTTGTAATTGGTTGAATTGGATTTTCCATTTCATTCATTCCATACATCGTAACAGGTAAGTTTGATGGTGTCGATTTTTGAACTGAGCGCTTAATAACACTTCTCTCAATTTCTAAATCATTAATGTCTATTGAATTTGGCAGATTTATTTTTTTCAAATCTAACGATACAA
>CANGHX010000096.1 GCA_947453715.1 Flavobacteriales bacterium
ACCAACCGCATCTGCAGGAGGAACACAAACAATTTGTTCAAATGGAACCTCAACCGTAAGTGGAGCAAGTTCATCTAATGGAACGATAGCATGGACAGAAAACGGAGCAGGAACAATTACATCAGGCGCAACAACATTAACACCAGTTTATACAGCTTCTGCAGCAGATGCAGGAAACACAGTTACGTTAACAATGACTGTAACAAGTAATAATGCATGTGCCCCACAAACGGTAACAGCAACTTATACCGTAGCAGTAAATCCCTTACCAACCGCAACAGCAGGAGGAACGCAAACAATTTGTTCAAATGGAACCGCAACCGTAAGTGGAGCAAGTTCATCCAATGGAACAATTGCATGGACTGAAAACGGAGCAGGAACAATTACATCAGGAGCAACAACATTAACGCCAGTATACACAGCAGCGGCAGGTGACGCAGGAACAACAGTTACGTTAACAATGACTGTCACAACAACTGCTTCTTGTGTTCCAATCCCATCACCAGCAACGGCAACTTATACCGTAGTAGTAAATCCATTACCAACCGCATCTGCAGGAGGAACACAAACAATTTGTTCAAATGGAACAGCTACGGTGAGTGGAGCAAGTTCATCCAATGGAACGATAGCATGGACAGAAAACGGAGCAGGAACAATTACATCAGGCGCAACAACATTAACGCCAGTATATACAGCTGCTGCAGGCGATGCAGGGGCAACAGTTACCTTAACAATGACTGTCACAAGTAATAATGCATGTGCCCCACAAACGGCAACAGCAACTTATTCAGTAGTTGTGAATCCATTACCAACCTCAACAGCAGGAGGAACGCAAACAATTTGTTCAAATGGAACAGCAACGGTAAGTGGAGCAAGTTCATCTAATGGAACTATTGCGTGGACAGAAAATGGAGCAGGAACAATTACATCAGGCGCAACAACATTAACACCAGTTTATACAGCAGCGTCAGGCGATGCAGGAACAACAGTTACGTTAACAATGACTGTGACAAGTAACAATGCATGTGCCCCTCAAACTGCAACAGCAACTTATTCGGTAGTTGTAAATACATTACCAACAGCAACAGCAGGAGGAACACAAACCATTTGTTCAAATGGAACAGCTACCGTAAGTGGAGCAAGTTCATCTAATGGAACAATTGCATGGACAGAAAATGGAGCAGGAACAATTACATCAGGAGCAACAACATTAACACCAGTATACACAGCAGCAGCAGGCGATGCAGGAACAACAGTTACGTTAACAATGACTGTAACAAGTAATAATGCATGTGCCCCTCAAACTGCAACAGCAACTTATTCAGTAGTTGTGAATCCATTACCAACGGCAATTGCAGGTGGAACACAAACAATTTGTTCAAATGGAACAGCAACGGTAAGTGGAGCAAGTTCATCTAATGGAACAATTGCATGGACAGAAAATGGCGCAGGAACAATTACATCAGGCGCAACAACATTAACACCCGTTTATACAGCAGCGGCAGGCGATGCAGGAACAACAGTTACGTTAACAATGACTGTGACAAGTAACAATGCTTGTGCTCCTCAAACGGCAACAGCAACTTATTCAGTAGTTGTAAATGCATTACCAACCGCAACAGCAGGAGGAACACAAACCATTTGTTCAAATGGAACAGCAACCGTAAGTGGAGCAAGTTCATCTAATGGAACTATTGCGTGGACAGAAAATGGTGCAGGAACAATTACATCAGGTGCAACAACATTAACACCCATATATACGGCAGTTGCAGCAGATGAAGGTAATACAGTTACTTTAACAATGACCGTAACTAGTAATAATGCATGTACTCCAGCATCGGCAATAGCAACTTATTCAGTAGTTGTAAATCCCTTACCAACAGCATCTGCAGGAGGAACACAAACAATTTGTTCAAATGGAACAGCAACCGTAAGTGGAGCAAGTTCATCTAATGGAACAATTGCATGGACAGAAAATGGCGCTGGAATAATTACTTCAGGTGCAACAACATTAACGCCAGTATATACAGCAGCGGCAGGTGACGAAGGCAATACGGTTACTTTAACAATGACTGTAACAAGTAATAATGCGTGTACACTTCAAGCAGCAACAGCAACTTATTCAGTAGTTGTGAATCCATTACCAACGGCAATTGCAGGTGGATCGCAAACTATTTGTGTAGCATCTACAGGAATAGTAAATGGCGCAAGTTCATCTAATGGAACAATATTATGGACATCTAATGGGGCTGGTACAATTACTAACCCTACTTCATTAACGCCAACGTACAATCCGGCAGCAATTGATTCAAGTACAACAGTTACCTTAACAATGACAGTAACAAGTACAAATGCATGTGCACCTCAAGTAGCTACAGCAAATTACTCGTTTATTATAGACCCAATGCCAACAGCAAATGCTTCAGCAACTGCTGGTGGCACACAAACAATTTGTCAAAATGGAATGGCAATAGTAAGCGGAGCTAGTGCATCTAATGGAACTATTTTATGGACTTCAAATGGTACAGGTACATTAACAAATGCTAACACAATTTCGCCAACATATACAGCAGCCGCAGGTGATGCAGGAAATATTGTTGATTTAACATTAACTGTGACAAGTAATAACGCTTGTAATCCTTCAGTTGCTACTGCAATATATACCGTTGTGGTAGATCCATTGCCAATATCTACTTCTGGAGGTGCACAAACAATTTGTCAAAATGGAACAGCAACCGTGAGTGGAGCAAGTTCAGCAAATGGAACAATTACATGGTCAGAGAATGGAGCTGGAACAATTTCTTCTGGATCAACAACTTTAACTCCAACTTATACAGCAGCTTCAGGAGATGCTGGAAATACAGTAACGTTAACAATGACTGTAACTAGCAATAATGTTTGTGGTACTCAAGTATCTACATCAAATTATTTAGTTCATGTTAACCCACTTCCTACTTTTACTGTTACAAGTTCTAATCCAACTGTATGTAGTGGTAATGATGGTGAAATAGTAATTCATGGATTAAATAATACAGATTCATATTATGTTGAATATTTTGATGATGGAAACTTAACATTAATGTCTTCAAATGCAACACCGAATTCAGCAGGTGACATTGTAATTCCAAATTTAAATCAAGGAGTTTATGATCAATTTAACATCGTATTAAATGGCTGTTCAACAATTCAAGGGTTACAGACATTGGTAAGTCCTTCAGCACCTATATTAGATGCGATATCTGATGTTGTTGTATGTGATCAATATCAATTACCAACAATTACAGGTCAAAACTTAGTTTCGCCAGCTTATTATACTGGTCCAAATAAAACAGGAACTATGTATTCTCCTTCTGATGAGATTTATGGAACAGTTACATTGTATGTAAATGATTCAAATAATACTTGTTCTGATGAAATTTCATTTAATGTTACAATAAATCCATTACCAACTGCAACTATTTCAGCAAGTCAGTTAATAGTATGTAAAAATAGTACTCAACCTCAAATTACATTAACAGGAGCGACTGGCACCGCGCCGTATACATTTACTTATAATATAAATGGCGGAGCAACTCAAACGATTACAACAACAACAGGTAATTCAATTAGTGTGAATGCACCAACAACTATAGTAGGTTCATTTACTTATAATTTAATAGATGTAACTGATGCAAGTTCAACAACATGTTCAAATGTTCAAACTGGTTCAGTTACGATCACTGTAAATCCGTTACCAACAGCATCGATTTCAGGATCAACTTCTATCTGTGCTGGACAAACAACTCCAATTGTATTTAATGGAACACCAAATTCAATTGTTAGTTATTCGTTTAATAATGGAGTTGCACAAACAATAACATTAAATTCATCTGGTGTAGCAAATCTAAGTTCATCTGCATTATCTAATGATGGCACTTATTCGTTAATAAGTGTAGCTACAAATGCAAATCCATCTTGTTCACAAGCGCAAAGTGGAAATGCTAATATAGTTGTTGTTGCTTATCCAGTTAATCCAACGGTAAGTTCAAATGTTACTTATTGTTTAGGTGAGTCGATTGCAGATATGACTGCATCAGCTAACTCTGGAGGAGCTCTAATATGGTATTCAGATGCGAATTTAACTGACTCCTTAGGAGTTGGAACCAACTTTAAACCTGATGCTATTACAGCAACTTATTACATTACAGAGATGACACCTTATCCTTTCTGTGAAAGTTCACCAAGTGCAATTACAATTGTCGTTCAAGATTGTGATGTAGCCTTCCCAACTGCGTTTACACCAGATGGGGATAAGGTAAATGATACTTGGGTTATTGAAAATTTAGATGCAATTTACCCAAAAAACATTGTCAGAATATACAATAGATGGGGAAATATTGTATTTGAATCGAAAGAAGGAAATTATGAGCAATATCCTTGGGATGGTAGGTTCAATTTAGAAGATTTACCAGTAGCAAGTTATTATTTTGCAATTGAATACAACGATGGTAAACACGATCCAAAAAAAGGAACGGTTACAATTATTCGTAAATAATATTTTAGATAAAAGAAATGAAAACAGTAATTTTTAAGTTGAGCTTTTTGACTCTAGCATTCTCAAGTTTTGGTCAACAAATTCCTCAATATAGTCAATATTTGAGAAATCAATTTATGGCGAATCCAGCAGCTGCTGGCACATATGAATTTACAGATGTTACGCTGTCTGGAAGGTCTCAGTGGACTGGTTTTGATAATGCTCCGATGACATCATATTTGTCAATAGCAGCTCCAATTGGTAGAAATCCTAAAGTTCGTTATGATCCAGGAATTAGAACAGGTAGTGGACCTGTAAAAAATCCTGAGGTTGGAACGGGTAAAATTAAACATGCAGTTGGAGGTCAAGTATTAGCTGATCAATATGGTGCATTTCGTAAAATGCAATTTGCAGGTACTTATGCTATTCATTTACCTCTTTCTAAAAAGGTGAATCTATCTTTTGGAGCAAAAGTTGGTTTGTCAAATAATGCATTTATACAAAGCAGAGCTGTTGTATTAGATCCAACAAATGATAAAACTTATGTTGATTACACGAGTAACAATTCCCGCAAAAATATTTTAGATATTGGTGCAGGATTATATGTTTATTCAAACAAATTTTTCTTTGGTATTGCTGCAGATCAATTAACAAAAAGTATGGTTAGTTTTGGTTCTGCCTCTGCAAATTTCGATCCTCAGGTGTATTTTAATGCAACTGGTGGTGTTAAGTTAAAAGCGAGTGACAATATTACGATTACTCCTGCATTTATAGTAAAATATATGACACCTGCTCCAGTATCAATTGAAGGAACTCTTCAAGTAGAATATAAAGAATGGTTGTGGGCAGGTTTCTCATACAGAAATACGGATGCAATTGTTGGAATGGTAGGAATGAACATAAATAAAAAATTGAAATTTGGTTATTCATATGATTATTCAGTTTCTAGATTTAACCAATATTCAACAGGAGGACACGAATTAGTTCTTGGGATAATGTTAGGAAGATAATAAATAAAGAATAGTTTTATTGAAAGGCTGAACTGAATGTTTGGCCTTTTTTTGTTTTATAATTTCTCACATTCGGTTTTTTTAAAATCTTCTATTAACTTTACTTTTAAAACTGTTTAATTACAAATTATGAAAAAGAAATATTTAGGTTTATTATTTGTTGGATTTTTAAGCTTTTCAAATGCTCAAGAAACAACAACAAATGCTGAAAATAGTGAATATAAATTCACAAAGATTGCTCATTTAGATGCTACTCCTGTTTTAAGTCAAGGATTTACGGGAACTTGTTGGAGTTTTTCAACTTTATCATTTATAGAATCTGAATTGATTCGTAAAGGGAATAAAAACCCTGATAATTTATCTCAAATGTATGTTGCTAGAAAAGCTTATGAAGGTAAAATTGAAAAATATATCCGTATGGATGGCAAGACTAATTTTTCAGAAGGAGGAGCTTTACACGATATTCCGTGGGTAATCAAAAATTATGGAATCGTTCCTGCATCTGTGTATAATGGATTGAGTTATGGAAAAGATGAACATAATCACTCTGAATTTTTCAGTGTATTAAATGGTGCAGTTCAAGGTTTACAGAAGTTTATGCAAAATGAAATGCGTGAAGATGGATTAACAAATGCATGGAAAGAAGCAATCAATGGAATATTAGATGCATACCTAGGAATAGATATTAAAGAATTTGAATTTAAAGGAAAAAAATACACTCCAAAAAGTTATGCTAGTTCTTTGGGTTTAAATATGGATGATTACGTTTCAATCACCTCATTTACAAATACAGAAATGTATAAAAAGTGTTTTATCGAAGTGCAAGATAATTGGGCTTGGGGTGAAAGTTATAATGTTCAATTGAATGAGTTATTAGAAATTACAGAAAATGCTTTAAAATCAGGTTATACTGTTGCTTGGGCTGCTGATGTTTCTGAAAAAGGATTTAGTTTTCAAGATGGTATTGCTATTGTACCAGAAGATCCATCTACAATCCAAGTTAAAGGTAAAAACAATAAAAATTTCTCAGATGCAGGTGCTGTTAAAGAATCAAATGCTTTCTTAACACCTGTAAAAGAATTAGAAATTACTCCTGAATTACGTCAAAAAGGTTATGACAATAAAACTACAACAGATGATCATGGAATGCATATTGTTGGTTTATATCAAGCTCAAAATGGAACGAAATTCTTCTTAGTAAAAAATTCTTGGGGAACGTCTAATTATCCAAAAGGATATTTCTATGTGTCGGAAAATTACTTCAAATACAAAACAATGAATATTTATTTGCATAAAGATGGTATCCAATCAACTTTACGTAAAAAGCTGAGTTTGTAAAAAAATATTACTTGTGAAATCCACCTATATTTAAAATAAAGGTGCATTTTTTTTGTGATAAAATTAAAAATTGTTTAGTCGAACGAAAAAAGTAATTGATTTTTTTGGAGCTTATTAAAATATATTGTAATTTACCTTAAAATAATTATTTGAGATGGATAGATTGACACCGGCGGAGGAGCAAGTAATGTTACGTTTATGGAAACTTGAAAAAGGTTCAGTAAAAGATATTGTTGAATTATATAACAATCCAACTCCAGCATATAATACAACTTCAACAATTGTGCGAATATTAGAGCGTAAAAAGTTCATTAAGCACAAACCAGTAGGAAGAGGTTATATTTATATGCCTAAAGTTTCGAGAGAAAGTTATAGACAATATTTAACTGAATATTTATTAAAGAATTACTTTGACGAAGATAAAACGGAATTGATCAATTTGATTAATGTTTAATCTTTGAAAGCTCATTCTATGATGAGTTAATTGAACTTTAAAAGGCATTTATGATAATTCATTAATGCCTTTTTTATTGCGTTTTAATTATTTTTTGAAGCGTTTTATTTGAATCAATTGTTATTTGTAAAAAATAAACACCATTTATTAAATCAGATAAATCAATTTCAGATGAGTTGACATTTAACTCAATATTCTTGATTTCTTTACCTTCAATGTCACTTATTTTTAAGCTTTCTATTTTTGATGTAGTTTCAATAAAAACTTTATCGTTTGTTGGATTTGGATAAATTGAAACAGAAGGTAAATCGTCATTTATAGTCAACGATTTACTGAAATTAAAGTGAATTATTTCTTCTTTTTCAATCACTTCTTTTGTTTGATTACAATCCATTTCTTCTAGTTTACAAATAGGTAAGGACAAACTATTAGCATCCAACCAGTCAAATTTTGATGGTAAACATTGAAGTTTGTTTTCAGAAATGTCTCCAAATTCTACTGAGCTTGGAATATTTGGAATGCATTCTAATTGATTGTTTCCACAAAAAAAGTAGCTAATTGTTTCAGGTAATCTAGGTAAAGTTGTTAACTGATTAAAACCGCACCAAATAGCTTCAAGCTTTAATGGCAATTCTGGTAAACTTCTCAATTGGTTATTTGCACAGAATAATTCCTTTAAACTTTGAGGTAACAAAGGCAATTTTGATAATCGATTCTCACTACAACTTAACGAAATTAAATGAGAAGGTAGAACTTCAAGTAGTTCAATTTTATTTGCAGTAATATCAAGTTTTAAAAGGCTTTCAGGAAACCTAGGTAGAGAAACAATATTATTAAATCCGCAATTTAACAAAATAAGATTTTGTGGTAAAGATGGTATTGTTTCAATTAAATTATGAGAACAATCTAAACTAGTTAGTTCATTAGTTAAAGAAGGAATGTTCTTGATTAAATTATTTGAACAGTTTATTTCTTTCAGACTTTGATAAACTGGAAATTCAGTAATAGCATTGTCATTAACCAATAAAATTTGTAGTTTTTTCGGTAATACTGG
This sequence comes from Flavobacteriales bacterium, assembly GCA_947453715.1. GTDB lineage: Bacteria > Bacteroidota > Bacteroidia > Flavobacteriales_D > Crocinitomicaceae > CAIUKX01. Next base: position 8,370 of record CANGHX010000096.1, read on the forward strand.
AAGTTTATTTAGTTTGTTGTATCCAACATTCAAATAAGTTAAATTATCATTTAATTCAGGTAATTCTGCTAATTGATTTGCGGAACAATTCAGGTACACTAAATGATGATCTATTTTTGGTGATTTTGTTAGAAAATTCTGACTACAATTCAAAGATTTCAAATGAATTGAAAGTTTTGGCAAAGTAAATGCAGGATTGTTTGAACAATCAAGAAAAGTTAAATTTTTGAAATATTCTAATCCAGTATAATCTTGAATGTATAATGAATCAATAGAAAGTGAATCTTCTTTTGCAATCAAAGAATTAGTTATATCTAATTGATTTTCAATAAAACATGTTGGGTATTTTTCTTTTAGAAAATGAGCAAAATTTTCATCAGGAATGGTTACCAATTTCTGCGCATTTCCAAAAATGGAAACCAAAAGAAATATGAAAACTATTCTGTGCATTTACTCTAAAATTTTAATTCGAAAATTCAAAGTAAACTTAGTGAAGAAATTAGATGGTTTTTGTGACAATTTTAGGTTTCTATAAACAAAGTATCGTTTATAAGTAATATAAAAATTAAATTACTGAAAACCATTTATTTATGAACGAAATTAACAATAAGAAAGTCGATTGTGAAATAAAAAAAAAGAATAAATATTGCCAGTCGAAAAAATAGAATAGTAGTTATTTTTTTATTCTAATTCCATTGCCATAATACAGATCTTTACCAGTAGTGGTTTTCATCCATAATTCGAACAATTCAATTGATTTTGAATCGAAATAACGATTGGCTAATCTTTTAATATCTCCGGTTTTGATGGTTGGAGAATACGTATTTAAAATTAAAAATCCTTTATTAGTTAAAAGTTCTTTAGCTAATGAAAGAAGCGTTTCTAATTTATCTTCTAGTTTCCATTTTTCACCTTTTGCTCCTATTCCCCATACAGGAGGATCCATAATGATTCCATCATATTTGTTTCCCCTTTTAACTTCTCGTTCGGCAAATTTTAAAGCGTCTTCATGTACCCATTTTGTATTGGTTAAATCGCTTAAATCTTGATTGGTTTTCGCCCAAGAAATGAGTTGTTTAACAGAATCGACATGAATTGTTTCAGCTTCTGTTGATTTAGCAACCAATGATGCTGCGCCAGTATAGGCAAAAAGATTTAGAAATTTTGAAGATGAATTCAGATGTTGTTGAATATACTCCCAATTAATTGCCTGCTCTGGAAATAAGCCTAAATGTTTGAATTTTGTTAACTCTAAATGAAATGTTAGATTATTCCAAGTAATATTCCAATCCATTGGAATATCATCTTTTAACGTATTCCAAAAGCCAGCTTGACCACCTTTTGAAATAAATTCAAAATGAGCTTTTTGTTCCCATTCTTTAAATGTCAACTCCGATTTGAAATAGGCTTGAACTTCAGGGCGAATCGTAATGATATCTCCCCAACGTTCCAGTTTTTTTCCACCTCCTGCATCAATTAATTCATAATCGTCCCAGCTTTCGGTGTATATTCGGATATTGTCCATTTATAATCTAACAATAAACTATCTACGAGGAGTTTTCATTCTTCCTCCGCCCATTTGAGCCATTCGCATTTGGTTTTTTGAAGGAACACCCATTTGCATTTGTTTTTGCATTTGAGAAATTTGATCCTTCATCATTCCATTTTTGTCTAATTTTTTTGCTTCAGCTAATAATGATACTGCTTCGTTTCTTCTATTAGTTTGAGCACAAATTCCAGCTAAATGCATTTTTGCAACAGCATTATCTTGAGCAGTTCTTAAACCAATTGACATTGCTTTTCTAAGAATTTGTTCGCTTTTCACAAAACCATATTCTTGAGAATTCATTACAGCTTGTAAAAACAATACATAGGCATGTTGACTTTTAGGTAATAACTGAGGAGCAGTAATTTTGTTAATTGTATTTTTTGCTTTATCTGTATTCCCTAAACGCATTTGATTCAATGCTAACACCATGTAGATGTTTCTGAAAAATGTCAAAATGATAATTGCAGATACAAAAATCATTACAATTGCCCATCCCCAGTGACCAGTTCCGAATAAATAAACGGTATAAAATAATGAAGCTGCAGCTAAAATACTGCGTAAAATAAAGTTAATCATATGTTTAATCTATAGTTGCGATACATTTTAATTCAATTGCAATTGGCGAAGGTAAAGCGTTAACTTCCACTGTAGTTCTGCATGGTAAATTTTCTTTGAAATACTCAGCATATAACTTGTTATACGTTTGGAAATCACGTTTCATATCGACTAGGAAAGTTGTTACATCAACAAGATTTTCCCATTTTGAGCCTGATTCTTCAAGAATGATTCTTACGTTTTCAAAAACACTTCTACATTGTGCTTCAAAATCAAATTCTATAAAATTTCCGTGTTTGTCTCTTTTTAAACCTGGAACTTCAGAATCAGTAGCATCAGAACCAGCTGTTCTTGGTCCTACACCTGATAAGAATAATAAATTTCCAACTTTTCTAGCATGTGGATAAAGTCCCAAAGGTTTTGGAGCTTTTTCTGTAGATATACGTGAATTTTCAGACATTGCAATAATTTTGAATGCAAATATAGTGAGAGTTTCATGAATTGAGTATAGTAATAATGAATCAATTATTAAAAAACACCAATTTTTGAATTTTAGAATGATTACCTTTGAATATTAAATCAAAAATTCATGTCTTTTTCGTCTTTAGGATTATCAGAAGCGTTATTATCTGCGTTAGTTCAACAAAATTATTCAGCACCTTATCCAATTCAAAAGGAAGCGATTCCAGCAATTTTGGAAGGGAAAGACATTCTTGGAATTGCTCAAACTGGTTCTGGTAAAACAGCAAGTTTTGCTTTGCCTATTCTAGAGTTGTTCCAACAACCAATGAAGGTAAAGAATCGCCACATTAGTGCTTTGATTCTTGTTCCAACTCGAGAACTTGCCATTCAGGTAAATGATGTATTCAAGGC
>CANGHX010000097.1 GCA_947453715.1 Flavobacteriales bacterium
CATTCTTCCATGAAAAAGGAAACCTGTTTGATGTCATTCATGTTGTTACTCAAAACAGAAGCCATGTATTCAGCAGGGTAATTTGCTTTTAAATAGGCTGTTTGATATGCAATCCAAGCATAACAAGTTGAGTGTGATTTATTAAAGGCATAAGATGCAAATGCTTCCCAATCCTTCCAGATTTTCTCTAATTTTACTGGATCGTGACCTTTTTCTGAACCTCTATCAATGAAAGCAGGTTTCATTTTATCCAAGGTCGGTCGATCTTTTTTACCCATTGCCTTTCTCAACGTATCGGCTTCACCTTTTGTAAATCCAGCTAATTTTTGAGAAAGAAGCATTACTTGCTCTTGGTAAACAGTAATACCGTAAGTTTCTTTTAAGTATTCTTCACAATCGTCAACATCATATACAATCTGCTCTGTACCGTGTTTACGTTTAATAAAAGAAGGGATGTACTCCAAAGGTCCCGGACGATACAAAGCATTCATGGCAATCAAATCGGCAAAAACTGTCGGTTTTAATTCACGCATGTATTTTTGCATTCCGGGTGACTCGTATTGGAAGATACCAACTGTTTCACCTCTTTGGAATAACTCATATGTTTTTTCGTCGTCAACAGGGAATTCATCGGGAACTAATTCTATCCCATGTCGTTCTCTTACATTGTTGACGGCGTATTTGATTAATGTTAAGGTTTTTAGACCTAAGAAATCCATTTTTAATAGACCGGCAGATTCAGCGACAGAGTTGTCATATTGCGTACAATACATATCTGAATCTTTAGCTAATGCAACAGGGACATAATCTGTAATATCTCCCGGTGTTATAATAACCCCACAGGCGTGAATTCCAGTATTTCGAACAGAACCTTCAATTTTTCTAGCTTGATTTAATACACGACTTGAAAGATCTTGACCTGTAGAAATCATTTTTAATTCATTCGCTTTACCAATTTCTTCCTGATTGTTTTTTAATTTATCAGCTAATTCAGCATCTGAGAATTTAAATAATTTCGATAATGAAATATCGGGAACTAATTTTGCAACTTTATCAGCTTCAGAAAGCGGTAAATCCATTACACGAGCTGCATCACGTATGGATGATTTTGCAGCCATTGTTCCGTAGGTAATGATTTGCGCTACTTGATTTGCACCATATTTTTGAATTACCCATTCAATGACTTTACCACGACCTTCATCATCGAAATCGATATCAATATCGGGCATCGATACACGATCTGGATTTAAGAAACGCTCAAAAAGTAGGTCGTATTTAATTGGATCTACGTTTGTAATACCTGTACAATAAGCTACAGCTGAACCTGCTGCTGAACCACGGCCCGGCCCAACCGAAACACCCATTTCTCGGGCAGCATTACAGAAATCTTGAACAATCAAGAAGTAACCTGGATACCCAGTTTTCGCAACAGTTGCTAACTCAAAATCAATACGATCTCTTATTTCATCTGTAATTTCAGGATATCTTTTCTTAGCGCCTTCGTATGTTAAATGGCGTAAATAATTATTCTCACCTCTTTTTCCTCCGTCGACTAAGTCTTCAGGATCTGTAAATTCTTCAGGGATATCAAATGCAGGTAAAAGTACGTCACGAGCTAATCCGTAATGTTCGCATTTTCCTATAATTTCTTGAATGGATTCAATTGCTTCTGGAACATCCAAAAACAATTCCTTCATTTCATCTGAAGTCTTATAGTAGTATTCTTCGTTCTCTAATCCAAATCTAAAACCACGACCACGACCTTTCGGTGTTGAAACCAATTCGTTGTCTTTTACACATAATAATACATCATGTGAAGCGGAGTCACTTTTATCTAAGTAAAACGTATTATTTGTAGCAACAAGTTTGATGTCATTTTTCTTTGCTAGTCGAATTAAAGCTTCATTTACACGGTTTTCATCTTCTTGACCATGTCGCATAATTTCAACATATAAATCATCTTTAAAAATGTTTTTCCACCAAATTAATGCTTCTTCCGCTTGGTTTTCACCAAGGTTTAAGATCATGTTAGGAACTTCACCATAAAGATTTCCTGTTAAGACAATCAATTCTTCATGATGCTTTTCAATTGCTTTTTTATCGATTCGAGGAACATAATAGAATCCTTCAGTATAAGCGATAGAAGCTAATTTTATCAAGTTTTGATAACCTCGTTTATTCTTTGCAAGAATGACTACTTGGTAACCATTGTCTTTATTTTTCTTATCTGTTAAATCTTTACAAACATAAAATTCACAACCGATAATAGGAATGATTTCATTTTTGTCAAACGGCAAACCTTCTTCTTCAGCTTTAGCTTTTTCTGCTTTAATATTTTTGTTATATCCAGCAATTGCTTTTTCAAAATGGAAAGCAGCCATCATATTTCCTGAATCAGTCAACGCAACAGCAGGCATATTTAATTCACCTGTTTTTGCAACTAAAGCATTGATATTGATGGTAGATTGAAGAATTGAAAACTGAGAATGATTGTGTAAATGAGCAAAAGGGACATCGGCTAAACGTTGTTTCGCTTCATTTTCATCAATTTCAATGACAACATCAGAAGGCGATTTTTGTTTTTTTAATTTTTCACTTTCTAGTTTGAGATTTAAATGATTTAATCCAATTGAAATGATTGGAGCTGGATTAAACGCTTTGAAATCTTCTAGATAGCGATCTCCTTGTTGAAGTTGTTCTAAGGTATAATTATCAATACGGATCAACTCGAAGAAACAACGAGTAGTTGCTTCAACATCGGCAGTCGCATTATGAGCTTCACCAAAAGGTGAACCAAATAAATGTTGATGTAATTCAGTTAATGTTGGAAGTTTCCATTTACCACCTCGGCCACCAGGGATTTTACACATGTCAGCTGTTACTTCTGTACATGTATCTAAAACAGCCATTGAAGCCATTGGTGACTCAATACCTTTACGGTGTAATTCACAACCTAAAATGTTGATATCGAATCCAATGTTTTGTCCAACGACAAATTTCGCCTTTGAAAGCGCAATGTTGAATTCTTTTAAAACCGTTTCTAAATCAGCACCTAAAGTGTCAGCTAATTCCGTTGATATTCCGTGGATACGTTCAGCATCATATGGAATATCATAACCTTCTGGCTTGATGAGGTAATCTTTTTGTTCCAACAAACGTCCCATGTCATCATGCAACTGCCAAGCAATCTGAACGGCTCTAGGCCAATTGTCTGTATCCGTTATCGGGGCATTCCAGTTACGTGGTAAACCTGTTGTTTCGGTATCGAATATAATGTACATGGATCATTTATTTTTTGGAAGCATAAAGTTAGGGAAAAAATACTTGAAAGTCTTTTTGTGTTTTAGGATTATTTGGGTTAGTTTTTAACAAAAATGAGTACTTTTCAACTAAGTTGAAGATTATACAGAAGTCATTTTCTATGTTAACACAAGTAATTGATAATAGTTTATATCAAATATGGAAAATACAAGGTTTTTTTCTGAAAAAAAAGAATCGAAGTTTCTTGAATTTTAAAGAAAAACGATTACTTTTACAACACAAAATTTGAGAAGATGAATTTACACGAATATCAAGGAAAATCTATATTGAAAAGCTTTGGGGTTAAAGTACAAGAAGGTATTGTAATTGACAAAGTGGAAGATGCTCAAGAAGCAGCTAAAAAATTAACAGAACAAACTGGTACTAGCTGGTATGTAGTTAAAGCACAGATTCACGCAGGTGGACGTGGAAAAGGAGTTGTTGCAGAAACAGGTTCTCACGGTGTAGTTTTAGCAAAAGGAATTGATAAACTTGATGATACTGTTAAAGGAATCTTAGGTGGTCATTTAGAGACATTACAAACAAACGGAGTTGGTAAAAAAGTAAACAAAGTGTTAATCGCACAAGATGTTTATTACCCAGGTGAATCAGAAGTTTCTGAGTTTTACATGTCTGTTTTATTAGATAGAGAATTAGGAAGAAACGTTATCGTTTATTCTACTGAAGGTGGTATGGATATTGAGCACGTTGCTGAACATACACCACATTTAATCTTCAAAGAAGCAATTGACCCAAGAGTTGGTATTCAAGGATTCCAAGCACGTAAAATTGCTTTTGATTTAGGTTTATCAGGAAAAGCATTCAAAGAAATGACGCAATTCGTTGTGAATTTATACAATGCTTTCGTTGGATGTGATGCTTCAATGTTCGAGATTAATCCAGTTTTCAAAACTTCAGATGATCAAATTATTGCGGTTGATGCTAAAGTAACTTTAGATGGTAACTCATTGTTCCGTCACCCAGATTATTTAGCTATGCGTGATTTCGCAGAAGAAGATCCTACAGAAGTAGAAGCTGATGCTGCTGGATTAAATTTCGTGAAATTAGACGGTAACGTTGCTTGTATGGTAAATGGAGCTGGTTTAGCAATGGCGACTATGGATATCATTAAATTATCAGGAGGAAATCCTGCTAACTTCTTGGATGTAGGAGGTACAGCAAATGCAGAAAGAGTTGAAAAAGCATTCCATATTATCTTAAAAGATCCAAATGTTAAAGCAATTTTGATTAACATTTTTGGTGGTATCGTAAGATGTGACCGTGTTGCTCAAGGTGTTGTTGATGCATACAAAAACATGGGTAACATTCCAGTTCCGATTATTGTTCGTTTACAAGGAACTAATGCTGTTGAAGCGAAAAAATTAATCGACGAATCAGGATTAAATGTTCACTCTGCAGTTATGTTGCAAGAAGCTGCTGATAAAGTAAAAGAAGTTTTAGCTTAATAGTTAAATCTAACTAAATATTAAATGCTCCTCAATTGAGGGGCATTTTTTGTTTTAATCACACCGATTCCATTCTACACTTTACCGAAATTATCTTTTAGTTTTGAATGAAGATTACTTTTTTTACTGTTATAAAAAGTGATTTATGATTTGTTCCGTTCTAACTAATGTTGCTAAAAAAGACATAAATAACTCTCAAGTAGAATATTCAATATTTGACTCTATTAAATATGTGCCAGAGTATCAATGGAATATTATTATACCTGAAGATAATGATTTGATGAAATACGCGTATTTAAAAGCGATAGAGAATTCATCTAGTGAGTTTCAAAAGAGTAAATATGTCCTTTTCTATAAAGATAGTAAATTAGTAGGTGCAGCAATATTCAATATTATATTTATTAATGGCGAAGATTATAATGGAAAAAAAAGTGAGTTTCCTTATTGTCCTATGGTCAAATTAAAAGAATCAATAAAAAAACGAACAAAATTAAAAGTTTTAATTTGTGGACACACTCATATCAGTGGAAATCATGGTTTTGTATATTCTGCTGAAATTGATTCTACAGAAGCATATATCAGTTTATCAGAAATAATGGAAAAGATTAAAAATTCCGAAAAGAAAAATGGAGTGATTCATCTTTTGTTAATTAAAGATTTTTATGATAATGAAAATAAATACGCAAATCAATTGTTGAATTTTAACTATCGCCAATTTAAAGTTGATCCAAATATGATTTTGGCAATTAATAAAGACTGGAAAAATTTTGATGATTATTTGATTTCTATGAAAACGAAATATAGAACAAAGGCAAAAGCAATTGTCCAAAAGTCGAGTAATCTCCATCGAATTACTTTTTCAAAAGAAGATATAATTTTAAACAGTGATAAAATCCAAGAGTTGTATAACAATGTAGCTGAAAAAGCTAAGTTTAAAATGAATAAATATGATGTAAATTATTTTATTGAATTAAAAAGTGAATTACAAGAAAATTATGAATTTATTGGTTATTTCGAAGAAGATAAATTAATTGCTTTTTCTACTAGGATAATGTGGGGGATAAATTGTGAAGCCCATTCTGTAGGGATAGATTATTTGATGAATAGTAAATATGATTTATATATGAATATTCTATATGATAATGTTAAGGCAGCAATTTTTCATGAGAGAAAAAATCTAATATTAGGAAGAACAGCAATGGAAATGAAGAGTAATATTGGTGCTGTTCCATTAGATATGTGGTGCTATGCTAGATTTTCAGATTCGTTGAGCAACCATTTAGTTAAACCTTTTGTAATGAAAGAAAAAATAGTTGAATGGAATCAAAGAAAGCCATTTAAAATTGATTATGAAATTGAAGTAAAATTGATTTAGGATAATATTGAATTTGTCCTATTAAGATTATTTTGATGAAATTTGCTTTTTTAAAAAAATATACGTTGTTTTGAACTTAATATATTATTCAACTGAAAGAAAGGAGCTTACTTGTTCATTGATTTCTATTTGTAAAAATAAATAAATGAAAGCTACAGTAAAAATTGAAGAAAAAAAGTTTGAAAATTATTCGATTATACTGAGGGAAGATGGTATTGTTCAAATTGAAATTGATCCTGAGGCTGAAGTTTCTGTTGATCAAATTATTGAAGGGACAAATTACGTTTTAGGACAATTAAATTCAATTAAAGCGCCAGTTTTATTTATCGCAAATGAATTTAGTTTGCCTTCTAAAGAATCAAGAGTGTATTTGGCAAAAAAAGAATCTTTACCGTATTCTTTAGCAGATGCTTATGTTATTAATTCATTTCCTCAAAAATTGGCTGCAAATTTTTATTTAAAAGTTAATAAACCTGCACGACCAACAAAGATGTTTACAAATTCTGAGGAAGCATTAAATTGGCTTAAAACTTACATGTAAGTGTAATATCTTTGTCCCAAACTCAAAGAAAATAATAAAATCTTTCTACCTTTACTGAAAAAAATTTCAAAATGAATTTATTTAATCGTTATTCTATCATATATAAAACACCTGCTGAAATCGAAATAATGCGCGAAGCCGCTCAAATTGTTAGTCGTACATTAGGTATATTAGCGTCTGAGATCAAACCAGGAGTAACACCTTTACACCTTGATAAAATAGCGGAAGAATATATTCGTTCTCAAAATGCAATTCCTGGTTTTTTAGGATTGTACGATTTTCCAAATACTTTATGTGTTTCTATAAATGAGCAAGTTGTTCATGGTATTCCAACGAAGCGTCAATTAAAAGAAGGGGATATTATTTCTGTTGATTGTGGAGCTTTATTTGAAGGTTTTTATGGCGATCATGCCTACACATTTGAAGTTGGAGAAGTTACTCCCGAAGTAAAGAAATTACTAGAAGTAACAAAAGAATGTTTAGAGATTGGAATTCAACAAACGAATACTTCAAATAGAATTGGTGACATAGGTTTTGCGATTCAACAGCATGCCGAAAAACATGGATATGGAGTTGTGAGAGACTTAGTAGGACATGGATTAGGAAGAACAATGCATGAAGAACCACAAGTGCCTAATTATGGTAGGAGAGGAAGTGGTAAGAAAATTCAGAATGGATTAACTATTGCAATCGAACCAATGATTAACATGGGTACAGAGCAAGTAGTTCAATTAGATGATAAATGGACAATCGTAACTGCTGATGGATTGCCAAGTGCGCATTTTGAACATGACGTTGCAGTTGTGAATGGTAAGCCTGAAGTGTTATCAACATTCAAATATATTGAAGAAGCTTTAGCTAAAAAATAATCATTTCATGTCAAAAGAAGGAAGGGTAATTGCGTTAGCGATTTTGACCATTTTTATTTATGCTTTTAGCATTTTATTGCAAAAAGGTGCGTTCATTTTCCCATTTCCACTAAATGAATTAATATTTTTTATTTCATCTGTTTCAATTGCGATTTATCAATATAAACAAGATAAAATATTAAGTTTATTATTTCCTGTAATAGGCTTAACTTTTCTATTGTCAAGTGAGTTTTATTGGGCAATTTTCTATAATTCTCAAGAGATGGAAGTTTTCTCGAATTCTTTCGTGACAGATCTATTTAAAATTTTATTTTTTCTAGTTTTAATAGCCTCAATTTATATATCATTTTATAAAATCAAGGTTAAATTGATTCAATTGAGTATTTTTTTATCAATGTTTGGGGTGGTATTGAGCTTAATTTTAGGGAATCACTTTGTTGAAGTAGCTTCATTGTTTATTGTTTTTTTAATTTCAATTAAAAGAACAGAAGCAAGACCAAGCCTAAATCTATGGATTTTACTTTTTATTTTAGAGGCCACAAAACTTTGGTCTTTAATGGGTTGAATTATTTAGTGAAAAAAAAACGAAATTTATTTCAAAAAAGACTTTGTAAAACGAAAGCTTTTATTACTTTTGCGCCCTAGTTCTTTTAAATAGAATCCGGAGGGATGGGTGAGTGGCTGAAACCACCAGTTTGCTAAACTGACGTACTGGTAACGGTACCGCGAGTTCGAATCTCGCTCTCTCCGCTTTTTTTTCAAAAAGCTTGTGTATTAAGAAAATTTACTTATCTTTGCACACGATTTCAGAGAAACGTCTCTGACAAAAATTGAAATACTTAAGGTAATTTCGGGGTGTAGCGTAGCCCGGTCATCGCGCCTGGTTTGGGACCAGGAGGTCGCAAGTTCGAATCTTGCCACCCCGACAAGGGATGAGAAATCATCCCTTTTTTTTTACCTTTTATTTATAGACGGTTCCGTAGCTCAGCTGGATAGAGCAATTCACTTCTAATGAATAGGTCTTTGGTTCGAATCCAAACGGGATCACTAATAACATTTAAAAAACCTTGTAAACACTAGTTTTACAAGGTTTTTTTGTTTTTTAAAGTCGTAAAAAATTAACACCAGTATTTTATAGCTATTTAGAATGAATTTAAGCTGGTTTTTGAGCTTTTAAATTAAAGAATTTAAAATGTGAATGTTATAACGTTGTTTAATAAAATAGATGAAAATGAAAAATATTTTTTTTTATTGCTTTTTGGTAGTTATTATCCAAAGTTGTAGCAGTAAGTCAAATTTATCTGATATTAATAATTTAATTTCAATACAGTTAGAATTTGAAGAAGCTAATATTAATGAATCTTTAAAAGGGACACAGTTGTTGTATCAATTAACTGATGAAATTAATGATAGGAGCAAATCAGATAATAAAAAGAAGAACTTGTATTTAAAAGAAAAAATTAAAGATCTTAACAAATTAACATTGAAGTTAATTCGTATTATTGATAGATTTAAATTAAATCTTATTAAAAAAGAAAATCAAATAAAAAGTAAAGATCTTTATTGGAATTATAAGAGTGAACCTATTCCTTATAAATTCAATTATAAAATTATTTCAAATCTTGATAAGTCATCCAAATTCAATAGTAATGAAAAAATAATTGAGGCTATTGTTTTTTATAGAAATACAGCATTAGAATCAACAGGTAATTATCAATGGAACAATAATAATTACATTTTAAATTTGAATAAAAATTCAAATAAAGCAATTATATTGAATTTTAATAGTATTATTTCTGATAATTCTAAAATGAATACTTATGAAGGTGATAATTATGTTTTTGAAGTTTTTGTTAATCATTTAAATGAGTCTAACAGAAAAATTTTAAGTTTCAATGATTCTAATATCTTAATTACTTTGATGTTTTTAACTTCTGTTGAACATGATGTTTTAGAAGCCAGATATACTTTAATTTCGTTTTGGTATTCTAAAGTAAGGCATTGAAATTTATTAGAGTCTATTTCGTTAAATTGATTTTAGATTATTCAAACCATTTATAATCAGAATTCTTTTATTTTGTTTGTTTTGATGTGTCATTTCTATTGGTTTATATTATTGTTAGACCGATTTTCACTTTTTTTATAAGATCTATAATTGGATAAGAGTACAGAATTAGATGAATTATTGCTTAACTTTAATTGAATAAGAATGGCTTTTGACTAGTGAAATTTCTATCTTTGAATAACTGCTAAATTCATTACATTTAAATAATATAATTAGCTAATAGTAACAACTTCGGTAATACATAAAATGGGTTTAAAAGTTCTTCACACATCAGATTGGCATTTAGGTAAACAACTTTCACGTATTGATTTTACGGAGGACATGGATTTGTTTTTTGATTGGTTAATTGCGTTAATTGATAATCAAAAGATTGATGTTTTGTTGATGTCAGGCGATTTATTTGATCAAGCGAATCCTTCTCAACTAGCTATGAGACAATATTATTTGTTTTTGAAACGAATGGTAAAATTAGATTGCAAAGTTGTTATAACTGGAGGAAATCATGATTCAGTTCAAGTGTTAAATGCTCCAAAAGAATTATTGGAAATTTTAGATGTGAAAATTGTTGGAGGAGTTCCAACTGAGATTTCAGAATTGTTTTTTGAGCTCGAAAAGAATGAAGAGAAAATTGTAGTTGCAGCTGTTCCATATCTTAGAGATAAAGATATTCGTCAATCTGTTGCAGGTGAAACATATGATGATAAAATTTCCCAAATGCGAATTGGTTTGAGAAACTATTTTGAATCTATAAATTCATATTATTTTGCGAATTATTCAAATCTGCCATTTGTGATGATGGGACATTTGTTTGTGCAAGGTGTATCGATTTCAGAAAGTGAAAGAGAAATTCAAATAGGAAATCAAGCGAGTATAGAAGCAAATGTTTTTGGTGATAAAGCGAATTATGTTGCTCTGGGACACATACACCGCCCTCAAATAGTCGGTAGTGAGCATATTCGTTATTGCGGATCACCGATTCCAATGAGTTTTAGTGAAAAGTCAGATAATAAACAAGTTGTAGTAGTAGATTTTGATAATGGAAAAGTTAAAATTGATCCAATTGAAATACCTGTTTTTCGAAAGTTGGTAACCTTAAAAGGTTCAATTTTGGATATTAAAAATAAACTAGATAATTACCAAAAAGCTTCTGTGTTATCTGATTTAGCGGAGTTGATTGTTATTGAGGAAAATGAAAACATTGAAAGTATTCAAGCGTTAGAGCAATTGTTATCAGAAGAAAAATATGAAGGAATCGAACTTTTGAAAGGAAAAATAGAATTCAAAAATAAACGAAAGGGAACTTCTGATTTATTGAAAAATGGAGAAGGAATAACTGATTTTACACCGGTTGAATTATTTCAAAAAAGATTAGCACAAGACGAGTCTATCGAAGATCAAAGTGAATTATTGAATGCATTTCGTGAACTGTTAGAAGATTTAAATCAATCGAATACAACGCTTTAATATGAAAATCTGCCAAGTAAAATTAAAAAACATACATTCCTTAAAAGGAGAACATACTATTGACTTTGCAA
>CANGHX010000098.1 GCA_947453715.1 Flavobacteriales bacterium
AAGATTATATCGATATTGACAATGTTTTTATTGATATCAATAATCAATTAACTCCTTTTTTTATTGAATCTTTTAAATTAAAAAATCATCCATTTGCTGCAGTGAAATTCGAAGGAATCAATTCCGAAATGGATGCTAAAATAATTTTAAGAAAAAATCTTTATTTGCCCTCTTCAATTCTTAAAGAATTAGAAGGGAATAATTTTTATGATCACGAAGTAGTTGGTTATAAAGTTATGGATGAGCAATATGGAGAAGTAGGAATTTTAGAATCAATTATCGATTTATCTGTGAATCCTCTAATTCAAGTAATGAATGGATCTAAAGAAGTGTTGATTCCATTACTAGATGATTTAGTTAAGAAAGTGGATAGAGATAATAAAACATTACACATCAACGCTCCAACTGGTCTAATTTCGTTGTATTTAGACTAATTCATGTCGTTTTTTTCGTTTAAAGAATTTACAATACATCAAGAAAACTCAGCTTTAAAAGTTGGAACTGATGCCATGCTTTTGGGGGCTTTGGTTGAAAGTGAATCTCATATTAAATGTTTTGATATTGGGGCAGGAACAGGTATTTTGTCCTTAATGATTGCTCAAAAAAATCCAAAGATTGAAATTGATGCCATTGAGATTGATGCACTTAGTTTTCTTGATTTACAACATAATTTTAATATTTCTGATTGGAATAATCGTTTAAATGGAATTTGTGAAGATTTTCTTTTACATGAAAGTAATAAGAATTACGATTTAATAGTTTCAAATCCACCGTTTTATGAGACTACATTTCAAAATGAAGATTCAAAAGTAGCACAAGCAAAGCACGAAGCTAATTTGCCTTTTGATCAGCTTTTTAACAAGGTATATTCGATGCTTACTGAAAATGGTAAGTTTTGGATAATATTACCTACAGAAAACAAGGAAAAATGGAAAGAATTTTGCTTAAAATTAAAATTGTATTGTAGTAAAGAAATCATCTTATTTGCAAAACCAGGTAGATCAAAAAGAACCGTACTTGTTTTTTCTAAAACGTATTATCAAACGGAAGAAGTTTCATTTTTAATAAGAAATATCGATAATACTTATTCAGAGGCTTATAAAGAATTAACAATTGATTTTCACAATAAACAGATTTAATTCTTTTACTCAATAATTCCTACACTTAAAATTTTTCTCTGATAAATTTTATTTTATTTTCTTGTAAGTTATAGATTAAGTTGTATATTAGCACTATTAAATAACTCAAAAACAGGTAGCCTATAGCATAATTTTACTCTTTTAAATTGAAAAACGAATAATTGTTTTACTTCTAAAACGAGAAATTATGAATATGAAACTAATGGAAGACCGTGAGTTAATCTCATTATACATTCAGGGAAACGAAAACGCATTCAAAACATTATTGATGCGTCACAAAAACAAAATCTATCGTTTTATTCACATTAAGTTGAATGATCGAGATTTAGCAGAAGATATTTTTCAAGAAACGTTTATTAAAGTCATTAATACTTTTAAGTTAGGAACATATAACGAAGAAGGTAAGTTTTTGCCTTGGGCTATGAGAATTGCTCACAACTTAATTATAGACCATTTTCGAAGAACAAATAAAGTGAGTTTTGTTTCTGAATCATCTTCATTAAAAGCTGATTTTAATATTTTCAGCACATTGAAATTAGAAGATGAAAATATTGAGGATCAAATAACACGAACAGAACTTGAAACACAAATGGTTGATTTGGTTGAATATTTGCCTGAAATGCAAAGAGATATTCTGAAAATGAGATTATTTCAAGATTTGTCTTTTCAAGATATAGCAGATAAAGAAGATATAAGTATTAATACTGCTTTAGGTAGAATGAGATATGCGTTAATAAATCTTAGAAAATTGATTGAAAAACATCAATTGGTAATCGATTAAAATTAAAAGTTAGTACAAAAAAATAGAGAGCAAACGGGCGTCTGCTCTCTATCTTTTAATCAACCTAACCTAACCACCTAAATCAGAACAAATATATGAAAAAAATATCTACCCGTGTAACAATTATCTATTTTTTAACAAAAAATTAGATAATTAATTTTCTAGCCATCGGACCTAAACAAAAAATTGTGTCCAATATTGATAGGTTTTCAGTAAATTCTATTTGATTTTCAAATACTTGAGTATATTTAAGTTGTTGGCTATAATTTTGTTTTTTAGAACATAAAGTTTCTCTAAAATCATCAGAACTCGTTTCCGAAAAAGTATATTCTGTAGTGAAATTTATTTCAGTAGGAATTTCTAACCATTCTATTATTCTATCAATTATTCCTTGATTAAATTTTAATAAGTTATTTTCGTCTTGATAAATTAATTCATGAACTTCAATTCCATAATGTTCGAAATATGGAGATGATGAATAAGCACTTTCAATGGCTTTCCAATGATCTTTTCTCCAATCTGCTAAATAGGATATTTCGATATCTTCAGTTAAGGTTTTTGTACCATTAATCTTATTAACCGGTATTGAAAGCGACTGAATTCCATTTGAAGTTAGAATTTCAAATCGATTACGAAATGTTTGTTTTGGAAAGTGTTCTTTTCCTTCTATTAAAACATTTTTTTCTTGCGCCAGCGTTCTGAAATAATTAATATTTCCAAAATATGAAGTTGGAAAAAGTGAAGTCATTATTTGATTACATTGAATAAACGTTCCCAACGAATACCATAATTCACACTTTTTGAGAACCAAACCAACGATGCTTTTCCTACAACATGGTCTTCCGGAACAAATCCCCAGATTCTTGAATCTGCTGATTTATAACGATTATCACCCATTAACCAATAGTAATTCATAGCAAAAGTATACGTATTTGTTTTCTTGCCATCTATATAAATACCATTCTGAGTTTCTTTCAAAGTATGACCTTCGTAAGCTGTAATAATTCTTCTAAACCAAGCAATGTTTGATTTATCGATTTTAATCGTTTGACCTTTGAAAGGAATTTGGAATTTTGTAAAATCGGTAATCGTATTATTAATATACGGATCTTTCGGGAAACTCTCTAAATTTTGTAACATTTGAGCTCCATTTGGTAAACTTGAACTTGTATCTGAATATTGTGGCATTAAATGTTTTTCAAATTTACTTTGAGGATAATCACGTTTAATTTTATCTAATTGGCTTGGTGTTAAATTTAATAAATACAAATTTTGATCAATCATTGTAAAGTCTTGACGATCATATTCCAAACCATAACGTTCTTTCATTTGTTCGTTACTTTTTGGAATAAAATCAGTCACTAAATATTCAATATTTTGATTTTCAGCAATAAATGCTGGTTTATCATTAATATACAGTACAGATTTTTTAATTTCTAACCAATCACCTGGTATACCAACACATCTTTTGATATAGTTTTCACGTTTATCAACCGGACGATATACAATCCCACCATGATTAATCATTACACCTTCATTGTCCAATGTAATTTTATCGACAGCGATCATTTTTCTAGCTTTTGATTTCCAAAATTCTAAATTTTCGATGAATGATTTTGCTTCAATTGTACTAAAATAAGTGTCAGCTAATTTTCTAGAATATTCATCAAGTGCTTGATAATTAATTCTACTTTTATCAGGTACTGTATTTGAAAGACTGTCACTGAAGTATTTTACTTTTGCTTGATAATTTGTATTGTTTTTAAATTTATTAGCAATTCCTTCTCTCCATAATCTTTGCGCTTCTCTAATTACAATCCCATGATAATCATGTCCCATCAATCCATTTGGCATTCTTGGGTCAAATACAGCTGTGTCACCTGAAGGGTAATTGAATACTACGACATCGTTACGTTCTACTTTACCAAAACCTGGTAGGCGAGTGTAATTTACAGTTTCTAATCCTGAATAAGACTTTACATTTACCCAAGGAATATTATTGTGAACCAGAGGGAAAGAAAGTGGAGTAACGGGAACTTTTGGTCCGTATGCCAATTTATTTACAAATAGAAAATCTCCTACTAATAATGTTTTTTCCATAGATCCAGTTGGGATTTGGAATGGTTCGAAAACATACGTTCTAATAACACTAGCAGCGATCAAAGCGAAAATAATTGAATCACCCCATTCTTTAACTTTTGTTTTCTTGCCAGGTTTTTCTCTTGAAATGGCATTTAATACAAACGCAACAGCATGACCAACAATTGGTAAAGCTAGAAATAGAGCAATATGATCACCCATTGAACGGTCGTGAACTTCTTTTCCGTTTGCCCAATTCGTTTCTGGTAAAATTTGATCTTGATTATTTGCAATTTTTGCCAATATCAAATAAGGAAAGAAAATCCCTTGTAGAGTATCACTCCATGAAAAATATCCAAAACGACGAATGTAACTTACGTTAACAACGGCAAGCATAATTAAATGAACACCTGGAAATAACATAAGAATAGACCACCAAGGTTTTTTACAGCTAATTTTAAATGCAACAAAATAATTGTATCCAGGTATTAAAGCTTCCCAAGATTTACGTTCTGCTAATTCAAAACTTTTCCACCACATTGCTAAATATGGGTGAACTAAAATAAATAAGTAAAAATAAAATGCGTTCATATTGTATTTAAAAATTTAAGACATCTTTCATTGTAAAAACTCCTGTTTTATTCTTAATCCATTCAGCTGCAATAACTGCTCCTAATGCAAAGCCTTTACGATTATGAGCTTCATGGGTAATTGAAATGGAATCTATTTCAGAAGTGTAGTGAATGGTGTGAGTTCCCGGAACTTCAGGAAGTCTTTGGGCTATAATTGGTAATTGATTTTCATTTTCAGAATTAGAATCAGCTAACTTCCAAGAAGTGTAGTTAGAATTATTGTCAATTAATCCTTCTGCTAAAGTAATGGCTGTTCCACTTGGAGCATCTAACTTTTGTATATGGTGAATTTCTTCAATAGAAGCTGAATAATCAGTATTACCAGACATTAATTCAGCTAATTTTTTATTTAATTCAAAGAAAATATTAACTCCAACACTAAAATTTGAAGCGTGTAATAATGAACCATTAACTGATTTTGTTTTTTCTTTGATAGAATCCAAATTATTGTTCCAACCAGTTGTACCAACAACAAGAGGAATGTTATTATCTAGACAAAAATCTATATGTTTAACAGCTAACTCGGGTTTTGTAAATTCAATTGCAACATCTACTAAAGAAAAATCAGCTTCCTCAATTGTGCAATTACTCGTGCATTTAAGAATAACTTCGTGACCTCGGCTGATAGCAATTTCTTCAATTGCTTTCCCCATTTTTCCGTATCCAATAAGTGCGATTTTCATATCGAAATTTTTGTTTGAACAAAATTAGAATTTAAAGTGGTTTAATCTATTTTTTTAATGAATTTTAAGATTAAAACCAACGCCAACAGAATTGTACGAATAAAGTTTAGGTGAAATGTTCATTGTCAAATCAGGTGATATATCAAAACTAACAAAGTGACCTTCAATATTTGCGTCAATCATTTGAATTAAATACACTGCACCAACTCCTAAAATTGAAAGATCACGTTTTGTTAATGTTTTTTTATAGAGTATTTCTAAATCATCTAGTCCATAATTTGCCCATTTTTCAGTTGAAAATGTTGGGTCAGCAACTCTGTTATTGTATTCTATTTTAATAGAGTGTAATTGACTTTGGTTTTGAATCAAAAAGTAAGTTGTACCTGCTAACGCTGAGTAAATTAATGGAACTTTCCAATATACTTTATTTTTCCCTTTCCCTTTAGGCATTGCGATATGATTGTATATCTGACCACTACCAGGAATAATCGCAGAATAAATCAATGCTTTTCTTGGTGAGTGAACTTTTACAGAATCTTGAATTGTAGAATCCTTTTCTGTTTGTGAAAACAAAAAATTAGCAAAAAGTAAAAACGCGATAAATAAACGCGAATTCATTATTTATTGATTAGTTCAATGATTCTATTTAAATCTACTTCAGAATTGAAAGGAATAATAATTTTTCCTGCACCGTTTGAAGATTTTGATAATTCAACTTTAGCAGATAATTTATCAGACATATATTCTTTAAAAGTAAACTGTTCAGATGTAATTGCAACTGTAGGTTTCTTTTTTGTTGTAGAAATCGTGAAATCATCTTCTTTTGGAATATTTCCATTACGAATTAATGCTTCAACTTCTCTTACAGAAAGATTTTCAAGAACAATTTTAGAAAATATTGCGATTTGTAGTGCTTCATCACCAGCAGAGACTAATGCTCTAGCATGTCCCATAGAAATTACATTATCTCTAACACCAGCTTGAATTTCAGCAGGCAATTTTAATAAACGTAAATGGTTAGTGATACTTGATCTACTTTTTGAAATTTTTTGACTTAATTGATCTTGAGTTAAAGAACATTCATCAATTAAACGTTGATAAGATAAACCAACTTCAATTGCGTTTAAGTCTTCACGTTGAATATTTTCAACCAATGCCATTTCTAACATTGCTTGATCATTCGCTACACGAATATAAGCTGGCACTTCAGTTAAACCTGCTAATTGTGATGCTCTAAATCTTCTTTCTCCAGAAATTAATTGATATTTATCTCTACCCAGTTTACGAACTGTAAGTGGTTGTATAATACCGTGAATTGCAATTGATTGACTTAATTCATTCAATGCATCTTTCTCGAAATTTGTTCTTGGATTAAATGGATTCGCTTCAATGCTTGTAACAGGCAAAGTAGCAATAGAACCTACTAAAGCTTCTGATGAAGTGCTTTTTGATGTAATATCAGTGCTTGCATTTTCAAGAAGTGCACTTAAACCTTTACCTAGTGCTGGTTTTTTTTTCGCATTAGAGCTCATTATCTAATTCAATTTTTTTATTATCGTTGTCGATTTTTGTAACGTCGTTTTTTTGCAAAATTTCGCGTGCAAAGTTAAGGTAATTTATTGAACCTTTACTAGCTGCATCATGCATAATGATTGTTTCTCCAAAACTTGGCGCTTCACCTAATTTAGTGTTGCGATGTATAACAGTGTCAAAAACTAATTCTTGGAAGTGTGTTTTTACCTCGTCAACTACTTGGTTTGCAAGCCTTAATCGAGTGTCATACATGGTTAATACAATACCTTCTATTTCTAAGTTTTGATTTAATCTTGTTTGAATAATTTTGATTGTATTCAATAATTTCCCTAAACCTTCTAAAGCAAAATACTCACATTGAACAGGAATCATTACAGAGTCAGCAGCTGTCAAAGCATTCACTGTAATTAAACCTAATGAAGGAGAACAATCGATAATTATAAAGTCATAATTATCCTTTATTTTATCCAATGCTGCTTTTAACATGTATTCACGATTTGGTAAATCGATCATCTCCATTTCAGCTCCAACCAAATCAATATGAGAAGGTAAAATATCTAAATTTGGATTTTGAGTATGAATAATTAAATCATTTGGATGAGTTCCATTGATTAAACAATCATAAATATTTTTTGTATTTTTTGGGTCTAATCCAACACCTGAAGTCGCATTTGCTTGCGGATCAGCATCTACAATTAGTGTTTTATATTCTAAAACACCAAAACATCCACCTAAATTTATGGCTGTTGTAGTTTTACCAACTCCTCCTTTTTGATTTGCTATTGCAATTATTTTACCCATTTGAACTTTTTTGAATGATAAAGATACGGCAACATTTATTCATTTCTGTTTTTTTTGACACGGAGTTATTAACCTCTTTTTTGTTGAAAGAATGTTAAGAAGATTTAATCTCTTGAAAAGCTTGGTATTACCCAGAAATAAGAAGTTTTCAGTAATTAATTAATGTTTATAATTCTTCAAAAGTAAATGATCCTGCCATCGATGAAACGTGCTGTATTGTTGGAGACTCATATGCAGCTTTCATTTCTTTGATTTTAGTAATTACATCTTCTAGACCATTTTGAAATTTGTCGAAATCTTCTTTATAAAGAAAAATCTTGTGTTTTTCAAAATTTTCTCGACCGTCTTCAGTCGTTTTTTTGCTTTCTGTTACTGTTAGATATAAGTCATTTCCTTTGGTTGATTTGACGTCAAAAAAATAAGTTCTTTTACCCGCCCGCACGACTTTAGAATAAATCGCTTGCTGATTTTCTCTTTCCATTTTAGTTTAATTATAGTTTGTTTACAAATATGCTTATTTTTTTAAAAAAAATTATTTTACAAATACGTGCATTCTTGAATTCGCTTTATCTTTACGAGAACAAAAAGTTTAACATTTTTCAAATAAAGAAACGCACATGATTAGATTATATTTTATTGCAATTGGATGTGTTTTTTATTTTAGTAATATAATTTTTTCACAACATTTATATAGCATAAATGATACTTTGAGAGGAAGTGTTACAAATGAAAGGGCTTGGTGGGATGTTCAACAATATTCTATAAATATCTTTCCTGATTTTGATGCCAAAAGTTTAAAAGGTTCAAATGAAATGGTATTCGCAGTTCTGAAAAATGGGACAAAAATGCAAATTGACCTTCAAGAACCAATGCAGATCGATTCAATAATATATGAAAGGCAAAAGTTGAGTTTTGAACGATTCAATTCTGTTTATTATATTCATTTTCAAACGAATTTAAATGTTAATTCAAATTCGAAAATTTTGATTTATTTCTCAGGAACCCCAAGAGAAGCAGTGAAAGCACCTTGGGATGGAGGTTGGATTTGGAGTAAAGATAAATTAAATAGGCCGTGGATGTCTGTTGCCTGTCAAGGACTTGGCGCTAGTGTTTGGTATCCATGTAAAGATCATCAGGGCGATGAGCCAGAATTAGGTGCTTTGATTTCAATTACTACAGAGGATTCATTGATCGGGATTTCAAATGGTCGATTAATCTATAATGAAAAGAATGGAGATAAAAATACATTTGTATGGGAAGTAAAAAATCCAATTAACAATTACAATATTGTTCCGTACATCGGTTATTATAAAAATTGGAATGAAAAGTTTGAAGGTGAAAGAGGTTTGTTGGATTGCCAATATTGGGTGTTAGATTACGAAATTGAAAATGCTAAAAAGCAATTTAAACAATGTCAATCATTACTGAAGAGTTTTGAATATTGGTTTGGACCTTATCCATTTTATGAAGATGGATATAAGATAGTTCAAGCTCCATTTTTGGGAATGGAGCATCAAAGTGCGATAGCTTATGGAAATAAGTTTGAAAACGGCTATCTCGGAAGAGATTTATCGTCAACGGGAATTGGATTGAAATGGGATTTTATTTTAGTGCATGAAAGTGGTCATGAGTGGTTTGGGAATAGTATTACTTCCAATGATATTGCTGATATGTGGATTCATGAATCATTTACTAATTATTCAGAGACACTTTACACGACAAGTATTTATGGTGTTAGAAAAGGAAATAAATATGTGCAAGGAACTCGAAAATTAATCCAAAATGATGAGCCTATTATTTCAGATTACGGTGTAAATTCAGAAGGAAGTGGTGATATGTATTACAAAGGAGCAAATATGTTGCATATCATCCGTCAGTTGATTGATGATGATGAAAAATTTAGAGCGATTTTAAAAACAATGAATAAAGAATTCTATCATCAAACAGTTACTTCTTTTCAGATAGAAGATTTTTGGATAAAGGAAACAGGTTTAGATTTGAAGCCGATTTTTAATCAATACTTGAGAACAGTCGACATACCTGTATTGGAAATAAAGAAATATAATGGCAAAACTTTTGTAAAATGGAGTAATTGTGTACCAAGTTTTAATTTAGTATTAAAATTGAAAAATGGTCGAATAATCGAGCCTCAAACAGAATGGAAGATCATAAAAAAAGGTCTATTCAAATTGCGAATAGACCCTAATTTTTATATTCAAATAAAAGAATTTGAAAATTAATTTTTAGAACGACCTTTAGAATAATTTCTTTTTTCACTTTTCTTTTCGTGACGTTTATTCATTCTGGTTACACGCTTTTTACTTGCTTTTTTTCGAGCTTTATTTGCTGCTTTAATATCCTTATTACATTGCTTTTGAACCATTCTGTTTCGCATAGCAATATCGCCATTATGCGTTTTTGATTGATTGTAGTTTGGTCTATAGGGTTTGTTTCCACATTGAACGGCAACTATAGATAAAAATAGAAATAATAATAAACGAAACATTAATTTAGCTTTATTTGTTTTAGTTTTTAATGAATTACTTTAATGAAAAGTTATACATTAATAGGTTTGTGAAGTTACAAAAGAATTTAAAAATAACTAAAAATAGTTATACACATAATATTTGTTGAAAGGACTTTTATAATAAGTTTTAAGCTTTATTGTTGTGATCGTAAATAAGTAATTGATGAATAGTTTTTTTCTCATCAAATCTTTGATTATTTTCGTTAAACTTTTTATTAATTTAAATTACATAGCATGCAACTGTGGAATACATTTAGTAAAGAGGATTTAGAAGTGAAATTGAAAGAAAGCGGTTATAAATTTGTAACAATGTCTTTTTATCAGTATGCTCATATCGATAATCCTCAGGAATTTAGAGATCTTTTATTTTTAAATTGGTCTAAATTAAATGTCGTAGGTCGAACTTATGTGGCAAAAGAAGGAATCAATGCTCAAATAGCTGTTCCATCTGAATATGTAAATCAATTTAGAGACGAATTATACGAAATTTCATTTTTGAATGGGATTAGATTGAATATTGCTGTTGATGAGTCTGAAGCTGAATTCCCATTTTTAAAACTAAAAATCAAAGTTAGAGATAAGATCTTAGCCGATGGTTTAAATGATGAGAAGTTTGATGTGACAAACAAAGGGATTCATTTAAAAGCGAAAGAATTTAATGAGTTAATTTCTAAGCCTGATACAATTTTAGTAGATTTTAGAAATCATTATGAATCGGAGGTAGGTCACTTTAAAGGTGCTATTCTTCCTGATGTTGATACATTTCGAGAATCGCTTCCTATGATAGAAGAAACTTTCTTGAAAGGGAATGAAGATAAAAACATTGTAATGTATTGCACTGGTGGAATTCGTTGCGAGAAAGCTTCTGCTTGGTTCA
>CANGHX010000099.1 GCA_947453715.1 Flavobacteriales bacterium
CTGACAAAGGTAAAGCATGGGCTGGTGTTTCTTTAGACGATGAGAAATTAATTGAAATCACGAATAGAGTAATCAGTAATTCAAAGTGGAAAGGTGGTTGTGAGTTAGAGTTCATAAAATCGAACGCTGGTGAATATTACTTGTTAGAAATGAATCCTCGTTTTCCTGCATGGGTCTACTTAGCTGTTGGTTGTGGTCAAAATCATCCTGAAGCTTTGGTTCGAATGGCCTTAGGTGAAGAAGTGAAGCCTTTTGAAACGTATGATATAGGTAAATTGTTTATACGATATTCATTTGATCAAATAGTTGATTTAAAAGATTTTGAAAAGATTTCAACGATCGGAGAACTTTAAAAGAAGTAAAGTTCAAATTATTTAAAAACATTAAACTTAGAAATTATGTCAAAAGCAACATACGAGCGTCCATTTATTCAAAAATTGAATACAGGAAGCATGAATAAATTTGGAACTAAAACAGAATTTTCACCAGTGACTCAATTGGATGGTGTTCCAGTAAAAAAATTAACAGATGAATATGGATCTCCACTTTTTGTAATCTCTGAAAGACAAATTAGAAGAAATTCTCAAAATGCTGTTAGAGCTTTTAAAACACGTTATCCTAAAATTCAATTTGCTTGGAGTTACAAAACAAATTATTTAGATGCTGTTTGTAATATTTTCCATCAAGAAGGTTCTTGGGCAGAAGTAGTTTCTATTTTCGAGTATAAAAAGGCACTTAAAAATGGTGTAGCTGGAAACAATATTATTTTCAATGGTCCTGATAAATCTGTTGAAGATTTAGAATTAGCAGTAGACAATAATTCATTGATTCACATTGATCACTTTGATGAATTATATTCTTTGGTTGAATTATTAAGTGGAGGAAAGAAAGAAGCAAGAGTAGCTATTCGTGTAAATATGGACACAGGTATCTACCCAATGTGGGATCGTTTCGGTTTCAATTACGAAAATGGTCAAGCTTGGAATGCAATTAATAAAATAATGGCTCATCCTGAATTAGAATTAGTTGGATTACATTGCCATATCGGTACATATATGCTTTCTACTTCAGCTTATGCTACAGCAGCTTACAAATTATGTGACTTAGCAAAACATGTGAAATTAAGTTACAATGTAGCGGTTCAATATGTTGATTTAGGTGGAGGTTTTGCTTCTTCTAATACATTGAAAGGTTCATACTTACAAGGAGCAGACATTATTCCAACGATTGATGATTATGCAGAAGCAATTACTTCAACAGTACTGAATGCAGGTTTTAAACAAGATGAACTTCCAACAATAATATTAGAATCAGGAAGAGCGTTAATAGACGATGCAGCTTGGTTGGTTGGATCAGTTTTAGCTACAAAACGTTTGAGTGACGGAAGAAGAGCAACTGTGGTAGATTTTGGAGTAAATTTATTATTCAATGCGTTCTGGTACGATTATAAAATTTCTCCTGCTCAAGATTTCACACATCATACTGAAGATATGGCTTTATACGGACCATTATGTATGAACATCGATTGTATTCGTGAGAGTGTAAACTTACCATTGTTAAACAAAGGAGATCAATTAGTTGTACATAAAGTAGGTGCTTACAACATGACTCAATGGTTGCAGTTCATTCAAATGAGACCGAACATTGTTTTGATTGACATGGAAGGTAAAGTTCATTTGGTAAGAGAAAAAGAAACAATTGATACGATTGTTCAACAAGAAAGATTACCAGATTACTTAAAAAAGAAATAAGAACTAACGTATAGATACTCTGAAAACCATGTTGGGATAGTAAATTGTCCTGACATGGTTGAAGGGAAATCTAGATCCACTATCAGTTTGATAGAATTCACTACTTTCGTCGTTTTAACTTGCAATTAAGTTGTTTTATCTTCACTTTATATGAATAATAATTTCACATTACAGTTCAAATATTGGACAAATAGTATTTTACATAGCTATAGTCAAATATTTTTTTCTTTGGATAAAGTGTTGGCAATTATTATCATTTTGGCAACATTTTTCGCACCTAAAATTGGGTTCACTGGTTTAGCTGCGGTTGTCTTAATTAATGTGGTGGCTCACTTTGTTGGAGTTAATAGAAAATTGATTAGTGAAGGAATGTTTGGTTTTAATGCAATGTTATTAGGCTTATTTCTTGGACATCAATATGAATTGAATACCACTTTTTGGCTGTTATTTGTCGTTGCAATTGGATTTTTGCTAATTACAACAGTTTGGTTGAATGGAGTTTTTGGAAAACATGGATTACCTTATTTATCATTTCCATTTATTATTACCTGTTGGATTGTTGTTTTAGCAGCAAGCAGTTTTACAAAAATAAATTTCAATGAAGAGCATGTTTTTGTATTGAATCATTTGATGGCACAGGAACAAAATTCATTCTATCAGTTTGTTCATCAGTTTGATACGGTGGAATTACCACAATCGGTCTTGATTTTTTTTAAAACAGTTGCAGGTACATTTTTTCAACCAAGTTTATTAGCAGGGATAATTATCACCATTGGAGTTCTTTACTTTTCTAGAATTGCTTTTACTTTAAGTGTTATAGGTTTTGCATCAGCTTATTTTTTCTATGGCTTATTCGGTGCGGATGTAAATCAATTGAATGTTGATTTAGTTGGATCAAATTTCATCTTTATGGCTATAGGAATTGGATGTTTTTATATTATTCCAAACACATATAGTTACATCGCTGTCTTTGTTTTGACGCCATTATTAATGTTACTGTTGATTTTCTTTAACAAGATATTAGTTGTTTTCCAATTGAAATCGTTGACATTATCATTTAGTGTAATAGTAGTTCTTTTCTTACTATTCCTTCAACACAGATGGTTTCATCATTTTTTACAATTGGTTACGATTCAATATTATTCAGCTGAAAAAACAATTTATAAATACATCACTTCTATAAAAAGATTTAGTACAGCTCATCTAGCCAAAATTCATTTACCATTTTGGGGTGAATGGCAAGTGAGTCAAGGATATAATGGGAAAATAACTCATCTAGGAGAATGGGGTAGAGCGTTAGATTTTGTGATAGTTGATGATGAGAAAAAGACATATACTGAGAGTGGAGTAAATAAAAAGGATTTCTATTGTTTTGACAAACCGATTGTTGCACCTTTAGATGGTTATGTTTATGATATTATTAACAATGTAGAGGACAATGATATTGCAGATGTGAATACTGAACAAAATTGGGGAAACACTATAATTTTGAATCATGTCAATGGGTTGTTTACACAAATTAGTCACATTAAAAAAGATTCATTTAAAGTTGAAATAGGGGACTATGTTACAAAAGGGACAGTTCTAGCAACGTGTGGAAACTCAGGTAGATCTCCTGAGCCACATATTCATTTTCAGGTACAAACTTCTCCCAAATTAGGAGCAGTAACTTTAGGATATCCAATTGCTTATTTTATTGAAAAAGATAATGGAGAATCAATATTAAGAATAGCTGAAATTCCAAAAGAAGATTCAATAATTAGTAATGTTACTATTCATTCATTGTTAGCCGAAGGATTTTATTTATATCCAGGTAAAAAAATGAAGTTTCAAGCGGAAGATGGAGAAGAAATTGAATGGGAGGTTTTTACAGATGAGTTAAATAGAACATATATCTATTGTTATAATACAAAATCGATTGCTTATTTTATTAATGATGGTACAATGTTTTACTTCTTTGATTTCGAAGGAAATAAAAAATCATTATTGTTTCATTTTTATTTAGCTGGATATCGAATTTTGTTAGGTTGTTATGAAAATGTTTCAGTCGAAGATTCAATACCACTGATTCATTTTAATTCAAATTTGGTACAATGGATTCAAGATTTTTTAGCCCCATTTTACAGGTTTACAACAGCAAATTATCAATCTAAATGTTTAAGTGTTGACAATGTAATTGATCCATCACATATTGTACTTCAATCTAAGGTTGAAGCAAAATTTATCAATTCAACATTTAAAAATATTGAGTTTGATATAGAATTAAGAGATAAAAAAATAATTAGAATTGGAATTACTCAAAAAGGACTTAAAAAGAATTTTATATGCGTTTAATTATTTTTTATTGTGTAATGCTGATGTCATTCATATCATTTACACAGGAAGAATTAACTTATTCTTCTGTCGATGAAATAACTTATAATCAATTTTTGAAAGATGATTATAAAAGTTTGAAAGAAACAACAAATAAAGCTTTAGATGCTGGAATTGATTTTTATACACTTCGAATGAGAATTGGTATTATTACCTACAATCATAAAAATTATGCAGGTGCATTAACTCATTTCAATAAAGCTTATGAAATGAATCCAAATGATTCCATTGTTCAAGAATATATTTATTATTCACTTGTATTTAGTGATCAAATAGAAGAATCAAGAGCATTTGCATCGTTACTTTCTTTAGAATTACAGCATAAAATTGGATATACCAAAAATACTTTTGATAACATAGTATTTTCAGCAGGTTATAATTTCAATAACAATGCTTCACAAAATGAAAACTCAAAGTTTTACTCAAGTGAATATAAAAATATCCAAACATTATTTAATGAAAATTCGGTAAAAGGTAATGTACTATTCAAAAACACCATTGGAAAGCGTTTTCAATTAATGAATGGTTTGAATTACTATAATTTGGGAGCTAAAGGTTCAATAGAATTAGCAAATAACAGATTAACAAAAGATTATAGAAACAATTACATTCAGTACAATTTAGGTGTTGGATATCAATTCAAAAAAGGTTGGATGGTAAGCGGTGGTTTTGGTTTTTATCATACAAATGTTTCGACTTATTCAATAATTGCTGGAAATATTAATCCTATGATGCCTCCTCCATCAACTCCTCCGATTAATTTTGTTACGGAAGATAATATTTACAATAATTTCGCAACATCATTGACAGTTGGAAAACGATTCCATTACTTTTACCCAACGATCTCTTTTCATATTAGTGATTTTTACGATGAAACGAAAACGCAAGAAGAATTTAATTTGACAATTTATCCCTTTGGAAATACAAATTTGTATGCAACTTCTAGTTTAAATTACGTCAATGGATCGAGTTCTGAATATGTAATAGGTCAAAAAATTGGTTTTAAATTGAGTAATCGAATTTTTGTAGATGCTGATTATGCATCTGGAAATTTTAGTAATAGAATTACATCGAATGGATTTATGACGTATAATTCAATGGATAAAATCACCAGTCAAACGGGAATAAATATTCATTATTACACGAAATCAAAGTTGGAATACATTTTGAGTGGATATACTCAACAACGACAAGCAAATCTATACAAATTCACAAATTTAACAGATTATCAAACAGGAAATTATAATTATATTAATAACAGTATAACATTTACCGCAAAATGGAATTTTTAAGAAAAGGAATAGTAGCAATTGGTATTATTGCTTCATTTCAAACATTCGCACAAGAAAGTAAATCTTTACCTGCAGCTTTTTCAAAAAGTTATGCATTAGAAGCAAAAGGACAATATGACGATGCAATTGTTGCAATTAAAGATGTATATATTGACGGTTCATATACCATGAATTTAAGATTGGGATGGTTGAATTATTTACAAAAGAAATATGAATTATCTATTTCATATTATCAAAAAGCAAATATTGGTATGCCAGCTTCATTAGAGCCTCTTTGGGGGATTTTGAATCCATTAGTAGCTTCTGAAAAATGGGCGGAAGTCGATAAAATTTATTTGGCAATCTTAAAATTAGATCCTAAAAATTCAACAGCAAATTATAAATTGGGTTTAAATTATTATTACAGAAAAAATTATTCGACGGCTAAAAAATATTTTGATGTGGCATTGAATGCATATCCATTTGATTATAGTTTTTTGATAATAAGTGCATGGAATAATTATTTCCTTGGAAATACAGCTGAAGCAAAAGCATTATTCTTTAAAGTTTTATTGATTGATCAAAATGATAAATCTGCTATTGAAGGTTTAAGTTTAATTAAATGATAAGTAATAATTTTAAAAACAAGAAGTATGAAAAATTTAAAAAAAATGATTTGTATTGTATGCACGATGTTTGCATTCAGCAGTTTTTCACAAGAGGTCAATAAAATAAATTTAGCGTTTTCCTCAAGTTACGATTTTGAAGCTAAAGGTAATTATGACCAGTCTATTAAATCTTTAGAAGATATTTACGATAAATCTTCGTATTTAATGAACTTGCGATTAGGGTGGTTGAATTATGCTAAAAAGAATTATGATAATTCAATTAAATATTATCAAATTGCAACAACATTAATGCCTGGTTCAGAAGAAGCATTATGGGCATTATTAAATCCTTTAGTTGCTAAAGAAAAATGGGCTGAAGTGGATAAAACTTATTTAGCGATAATCGCAATTGATCCAAAAAATTCTATTGCTCATTATCAATTAGGTTTAAATTATTATTACAGAAAAAATTATACTACTGCTAAAAAATATTTTGATGTATCATTAGGATTATATCCATACGATTACAGTAGTGTATTAATGAGTGGATGGAACAATTATTTCTTAGGAAATAAAGAAGAAGCGAAGATGTTATTTAATAGAATTTTGTTGATGTATCCAACAGATGCCTCTGCAAAAGAAGGTTTAGGTTTAATTAAATAAACTTAATATATAGTTTAGTTTCTAGTTTGCAAAAGTCTGATCATTATGGTCAGACTTTTTTGTTTTGAATGATTATGAAAAATTCCGAATCCTTTCTTGGTTTAATAGAATTGTATGCGTTTTCAATATAAATGGAATTAAAATATGGAGAAAAATAAGTTAAATACTCTTCTTTATTTCCGCCAAAAGGTGGGCCATTCTGAAATTCTTTGTTAAATAAAAGTCCAATTAATTTCCCATTAGGTTTTAAAAGGGAATGGATTTTTTTAGCATAATTTGCTCTTAATTTTGGATCAATAGCACAGAAAAGGGTTTGTTCAATTATTAAATCATATTGACCTATATGATTAAAAAAGTCATCATTTATTACTTGATTAGGCGGAAAAAAAGGATTCTCGCTCAAAAATTTTTCTAAAGGTGGTTTTGCAAAATCTAAAATATTGGTGTGAATAAATCCATTTTTATATAAATAAGATGCTTCATGACCATTGCCGCAACCAGGAATTAATAGTTGAATATTTTTATTTTCTAACTGGTCAATATATTCTTTAATAGGTGGAGAAATTTGACCTAAATCCCAACCATCTTGATTCTGAAGATATCTATTCGACCAATATTCACTACTTAATTCTGCCATAGTCAACTTAATTATATTTACTGTAAACTTACTCAAATTTTTAACAAACAAATAACAATTTAAAAGTTAGTACATGACTTGAATATTATACATTTGATGAATGAAGCAACCGAAGATTAAAATACAAATCACAAGCTTTTTATTAATCATATTTATGGTTTTTAATTGCTTTAAATTTTGTGTAAATTTTAAGTTTTCAAGTCTAAAATCAGCTAACAGTATATCATCAAAACTTTCGATTAATAAACAAATTAATAATTATTCTTTCATATTAGACGAATTTGATGATTTAGATGAAGAACTTCAAAAAAATCATCTAACGTCTACGATTAATGAATTTTATAAATGGAAATCAGCAAAAAATTCGGAAAACGTAAAAACAAATTCTAGATTTATTCATAATTATAAAATCACTAAATATCCAATCTGGTTAGTAGATAGGAGTATAATAATTTAGAATATAATGTTTAAATAAAATTAAGAATAGTAGTAAAAATCAAAATAAAGTCAAATGAAAAAAAATATTAGAAAAATAGCATTTATAGCTATTTCAGCAAGTTTATTAGTAAGTTGTTCTGTAATTAGACCAGGTGAAATTGGGATTAAACAACGTTTAGGGAAAATAGTTGGAAAACCAATCGAACAAGGAATTAAATTTTATAATCCATTTGTTGGTCAGATTGTTAAAGTGAATGTAAGAACAGTAGAATGCTTAACAAGATTAACATTACCTACTCAAGAAGGATTAAATGTTCAAGCGGATATTAGTTTGTTATACCATGTTCAGCATGATAAAGCGAATGAAGTTTATTTAAATTTTGGGCAAAATTACGAGGAAGTAATTGTATTAAGTAATTTTAGAGCAACCGCAAGAGAAATAAGTGCGAAATTTGCAGCGAAAGATTTATACGCAACGGATAGAGATAAAGTTGAAAAAGCAATTTATAATGAATTAGCTGCAGATATTCAACATTTCGGATTCGTAATTGATGCTGTACTTTTGAAAGATATCATTTTACCTCCTCAAATGGTTCAAGCGATTCAAGATAAAGTAAATGCAGAGCAGTCCGCTATGAAAATGGAATTTGTGATTCTTCAACAGAAAAAAGAAGCGGAAAGATTAATAATTGAAGCTGAAGCAATTAAACAAGCACAAAACATTATTAATTCTTCGTTAACAGATAAATTATTACAATACAATAACATTGAGATGCTAAAGAGTTTGATGAATTCTCCTAACACGAAAATTATTATTTCTGATGGGAAAACTACTCCTTTTATTACAACTGAAACAAAATAGAATAATTCAAACTTTTATAAAAAAGCGAGGAGAGGTTTACTTTCTTCGCTTTTTAATTTAATGTGAAATGACAAATGATTTAAAAGTGTAGTGTTTGTTATCTGAATATTTTAATTGATAATTTCCACTAGGAAAATTTCTTAAGTCAATAACTTCACCGTTCATCACCTTTTTTTCATAAACTACTTGACCTAAACTATTAATTAATTGTATTTTATGTGGAATATTTTTTGAATTACATTCGTAATTTAATTTTTCATTTGCTGGATCTGGATATATATTGATGAAATTATTATTTTTTAATTCTAATATACCTTCGTCAGCATCTTCAATTCGAATGTCGTCAAACATTAAACCGTCTTTATTTGTCTGTTTATTATCAGAAATAAAGGAGAATCTAAATAAAATAGTATCATTCCAATTCACATTCATAATTTTACCCAGACCCTCAAAATTAACTTTAAAATCTTTCCATTCATTTGATTCTCCGGAAAATACAGGTTTTTCGTTGTTCCAATTGAACTTAAAATATGATTTTATTGAGTCATTGTAAATAGAATCAGTCAACATATTAAACCATTTTTTGCCTTTGTCAAATGAAATGTCAATTTGTCCAAAATCTGTTAATGTATCAGAATTAACGTAATAATCAGCTTCCAAATAAAGAAATCCGCCATTCATAAATCCATCATCAGCTTTATGATAAATAATGAAAGAAGAAGTATCATTTGTCGGATACTCAAATGAAAGATCTGTAACAATTGAATTTGGTTCAGAAACTGAAGTCTTAAAATTATTTTTTTCTGGTTTACCTATTCTCCAACAATTTTTTGAATTTGAAATTGTATCAATAAAAAACTCATGTCTAATATCATCCTCATTAAAACCATTGTTTTCGAAGCTAATTTCATATATATTTTGAGAATAGCAAATACTAGAGAAAAGTAAAAAAAACACAATTGAATATTTCATTATTTTGATAAATTATTATTAAAGTAAAAGTAAATAAAAAACGGATAAAGATTTCTCTTTACCCGTTTCAAAAATTGATTAATCTCTTTGATTATATATTCTCAATAATAATAGCAGAAGCTCCACCACCTCCATTACAGATAGCAGCACCACCAATTTTACCACCGTTTTGTTTTAATACGTTGATCAACGTAACAACAACTCTAGAACCAGAATTTCCAAGAGGATGTCCTAATGCTACAGCACCACCATTAACATCAACTTTAGAAGCATCTAATCCTAAGATTTTAGCATTTGCTAATCCTACAACAGAGAATGCTTGGTTGAATTCCCAGTAATCAACATTTTCAGTTGTTAAACCAGCTTTTGCTAATGCTTTTGGAACTGCTAAAGATGGAGCAGTTGTAAACCATTCTGGAGCTTGAGCAGCATCTGCATAACTGACGATTTTTGCAATCGGAGTTAAACCATGTTTCTCAACTGCTTCTTTTGAAGC
Organism: Flavobacteriales bacterium; assembly: GCA_947453715.1. Lineage (GTDB taxonomy): Bacteria > Bacteroidota > Bacteroidia > Flavobacteriales_D > Crocinitomicaceae > CAIUKX01. The sequence continues at coordinate 10,072 of CANGHX010000099.1, forward strand.
TAAAATTAATGCAGAAGCACCATCATTTAATGTTGAAGCATTTGCGGCTGTAATTGTTCCGTCTTTATCAAAAGCTGGACGTAATCCAGGGATTTTATCTAAAAATACATTTTTATATTCTTCATCTTCAGAAATCATGATTGGATCTCCTTTTCTTTGAGGAACTGGAACTGGAACAACTTCATTTGCAAATTTTCCAGCTTTCCAAGCTTCAGCAGCTCTAGTGTAAGATGTAATTGCGAAGTTATCTTGATCTTCTCTAGAGAAACCATATTTAGTAGCACATAATTCAGCACAGTTACCCATTGGAACTTTACTGTAAACGTCTAATAAACCATCTTTTGTAATACCATCTAACATTGTGATATTTCCAAATTTCATCCCATTTCTTCCGTCAATATAATGTGGAGTTTGAGACATATTTTCCATTCCACCTGCAACAACGATTTCGTTATCACCAGCTTGGATTGATTGAGCTGCTAAGATGATAGCTTTCATTCCTGAAGCACACACTTTATTTACAGTTGTAGAAGGTACATTTTGTCCTAAACCAGCACCTAAAGTAGCTTGTCTAGCAGGAGCTTGACCAACACCAGCCTGAAGAACATTTCCCATGAAAACTTCATCAATTAATTCTGGTTTGATATTCCCTTTTTCTAATGCTCCTTTGATTGCGATAGATCCCAATTGGGTAGCTGGGATAGTTGATAAACCGCCTAAAAATCCTCCAATTGGAGTTCTAGCTGCAGCTACAATAAAAACTTCTTTTATCATGTTTATTTATTTTATTCTAATTAACAACAGTGCGAATGTAAGAAATTATTAGAGAATTTGTAATTGATAATTAAAATAATTGAACTGAGTA
>CANGHX010000100.1 GCA_947453715.1 Flavobacteriales bacterium
AAAATAATGTCTGTTCTTGAAAACTTCGAAACAGATGAAATTTTATTTGCTGAAAGTCAAGCTCAAAAAGACAGCCTTTGGAGTTTGAGAAGAAAAGTTGGAGAAGCTGTAAAATCTCAATCAATTTATAAAGAAGAAGACACAGTCGTACCTAGATTTGAACTTCCTACCTTATTGCTTCACGTTAAACGCATTGGAAATCAATATGGATTTAAATCTGTTTGCTACGGTCATGCAGGGGATGGAAATCTACACATCAATATAATCAAAGGAGATTTATCTGATGAAAAATGGGAAAATGAATTACCAATTGCAATTCGAGAATTGTTCACTGAAGTTGTAAAACTTGGAGGAACAATTTCAGGCGAACATGGAATTGGACTAGTTCAGAAACCATACATGGATATTGCATTTCCTGATGTTACATTAAATCTAATGAAACAAATAAAGTTATTATTTGATCCAAAAAGTATTTTAAATCCCGGGAAGATTTTTGTTTAATCGATTTTAATTATTCATAAAGTCCATACTACCATTTTTCATTTGGTGGTATGCTCTTGACAGATAAGCAATCATTACACGCATCGCATCAAAAGCTTCTTCAGTTTCAGCGCTAATTTCTTGTTTTTTCAATCGAAGTAATAACTTCATATATAATGCATGAAAAACAATTTCAACGTGATTCTTATCTTTTAAATTCGATTTATTTTTAAACTCTTCGATATAAGGAACAGCTCTTTCATAAACTGCTTTATATTTTTCTTCGTTTGTTACATTCAAAATTGAATTATGTAAATACGAAATCTCAACCATGATGTCTTTTAAATCATGTAAATGCCCAACTTTTTCAAGTTTTTGATATTGCATTTGAGTGATAATATCCGAATACCATTTTCTATAACTAGATAAAAAAGAATCATCCGGTAATTGTGGCCTTACATAATTCTCGATGATGGCCTCCAAATCAAAATGATATGCACGCACAACATCTTCAATCTGATACATATATAAAACGTATTCAGCAATATTTTCTTTTAATTTTTGTTGAGCTATGATCATCTAATTATTTTTTACCCATTTCTTTCTCAATCTGCTCTTGATTTTGATTCAAAAAGGCAGTAAATTCTTTTGTTACATTCATTTTAGGGTTGATGTAGTTGAACTGCCCCCCTTTTGCATGAATCATCAAAATATCGATATTGTGTAGTTTACAGTATTTCTCACTGAATTTGTCAATTTTATTACCAATTGTTTCCAACTTGTCCATTGTTTCCTTTTCCAAACGAGCTCCTGCTTCTTGTTGGTATTTTTCAAATTCTAATTGTTGATTTTGAAGATTTGCTTGAATTCCTTCTGACTCCACTTGAGATAACTCATTGTTTTGAGCTCTTTTCATGAAACTATTATAATCTGCTTGAATCCTTGCTCCTCTTGCTTCTAATTCTTTCTGAAGTGCTAATTGTTTTTTTGTAACAATCGCATCCTGCTCTTTGTAATATTTAAAATTCAATTTTAAAGAATCTTGATTGTAATAAGCGATTTTTAATTCTCCAATTTTAGTTGGTTGAACTGATGGTATAGTGTTTTCTACTTTCTTCTCTTCTTTTGAACCACATGAAACAATCATTGTTCCAGCTATAAGTATACTTGCAATTGATAATTTTGTCATTTTTATATTTTATTAAAGTGTATTAATTGTCTTAAAAGATTCTGCCCAATCAGCTCTCATCGAAACGAAACGCTCTAAAGAATTGTTAAGAAGGCTTTCAGTAATCATTTTCTTAACGTCTTCTAATCCATTTACATCCGTCTCAGAAATTTTAAAAGTCTGTTCAAATTGAGCTAATTCGATTTTCACAATATATTTAGCATTGTAATTATGTATTTGAATCTTATATCTTTCGTGAGGAATATCTGCTACTAATCTCATTTAAACTTTTTTTGACAAAAATAATAGAATAAGTTAATAAGACAATGAGCGTTTTGAAAAGATATAAATTAGTTAAACAAAAAAATGCGCCTCATCTGAAGCGCATTTTCAATATTATAAAATTAACGTTAAACTGCTAATACTAAATCTGAATATTCTTTGAATTCAAATGGAACTTTAACCATATAGGCATAATCTTGTCCAACTTCATACATATCTTCATCTGATTCTCTATAATGCCATTCAACCTTTACTTTAAAACCGTTTTCCGACAACTCGTTGAGTTTGTAAAGTAAAAAAAGAATTCGCTTAGAAGAAGAGATATTGAAATATTCTAGATCAATCTTAACGATTGTTTTTTGAGTTGGATTCATTAAATATGAATCGAACCAAGATAAAATTGGCCCCCAAAATTCGTCTGGATTATCTGGAATAGATCTACCCTTAATTTCCATAATACCACTTTGACAATCAAAATGAATCGAAGGAGTTTGAGTAGAAGCTTCAAATATTAATTTTTCCATTCTATAAATTTGTTTGATAATGCAATTTCAATATTATTTTTCTAATACACTAGTTAATTTCTACGAATAATGGTTTTTATTAGACTAATGCCTTTTTTTCTGAAACTAAAATCAAAAAAAAGGTTAAAATGTGTTATTTATTGATTAAAATGTATCGATTAAAACGTAATCTGTAATTAATTGAATTGGAGAATCGATCATTTTATGTAAACTCCAACCATTTTCGATGAATATTTTTTTGATTAAATCAGATTGATAAAAACCATATCGACCAATAATTGAAACTGATAATGATTCATCTAGTAGTATTTCGACATATCTTTTAAAAAAGCAACTTAAATTCTCTTGATGCAATGATACAATTTCATCTAAATGATTAAGATCAGATAGTTTTGAAGCGATTGTTCCTGTAAATTGTTTACCTGATTCTCCATATACAGTTGAAATGATAGCTTTTCTATCCCCTAACAAATTTGTTAATTGAATCGTCAAGTCTTCAGTAAACTCTTTATTAAGTAGTTTTTGCAATACTAATTTTCCAAAATGATATCCACTTCCTTCATCTCCCAACAAATATCCGAACCCTCCATTCATCTGAGTAATATTCTCCCCATCATATTGACAAACTACTGAACCTGTTCCAAGAATTGCAACTACGCCTTGATTGTTTCCCAATGCGGCGTGACAAGCACCTTCGATATCTGATAAAATTTCAATTTGAGTAAAACCCCAAGAAAGGAAAATTTCTTTTAATCGTATTTTATTTTGATCTGAAGAACATCCTGCTCCATAGAAAACAACTTTGGAAGATTTAAATTCAGTATGCTTATCCCAATAAACAGCAAAATCATGAATAAACTGATCGTCCCATTGTTTTGGATGAAATGATGAAGTCGTAAAATAGTTTCGTTCACCAAAAGGATTTACATAACACCAATCAGTTTGTGTTCCACCACTATCAGCAATTAAAAATGATTGTCCCATTAATCTATGTTATAATGAATCTCAACAGTAGTTGCACCTTTACCATATTCTCTGAAATCTGCATCAAAATATTCAATTCCCTCTTGTTTTGACAAAAACAAACGAACTTCATCTTTTAAAACACCTTCACCAACACCGTGTATAACTACAATTTTTCGAATAAATTTAGACTTTGCGCGTTTATAAAAGTTCTTAAATTCTTTTAGCTGCTTACTTAGAATCTCAAAATTAGATAAGCCTGAATGAGAATCTGTAATTTCTTCAATATGTAAATCGATTTCCCAAATATCAATTGGTTTTTTATAGCCAGTTAATTGACCTTTTCTAACTGTATGTTTATTTGAAGACAACGAATCATCATCATTTAATATCAAATCTGCGTCATCAGGCAATTTATAATCATTACCATAAATTCGAACGATTTCATTCAGTAGAAAAGAACGTTCAAAACCAAATTCATCTTCAACAACGCAAGACTTAGAATCAATTAACTTTTTTATGACTCCACTCCCCGACTCATATAATAAGCCAACTTTTTCTCCTACTTTAAAGTGCATCTAAAAAAGCTTTGAGGTCCAAATTCATGACTAAATAAACCGGTAGAACAAGAGCCGCTAACCAGATTAAAATAGTCATTACTTTAAATATAACAGATGCATCACGAAGTAAAGGAGTTACAAGCACATTATTAACTTGACTTGCTATAATTGGATTTGTTTCTTCTTCTGGTAATTGATCAACATACATTCTCAATGAAGGCGAGAAAGACAAGATCACTTCTTTTATTTTTGAAAAATCTTTATTTGAAAGTAATTTATAGGAAACAGTATAATTTACTTCTTCCGTTTTTAGCTCTTTATGAATCTGATAATTTTTCTGAATTGATCGAACTCTTAATCCCATCAAAAAACCAAAAATCACAATGATCCATTCATTTAGGTATAAGCCTATTAGAATCAAGAACAATGAAGAAATAAAAGAAAATATTAACTGAAATAATTCTTGAGTTGAATTGACTAAAATTCTTAAAATATGACCACCATCCAAAGGATCTAATGGTAATAAATTCATCATATTTAAGAATAAAAATAAAAATCCAATTTCAATTAAAGAGAACATTTGAAAATTTGAACCAATATAAACTAAAATTGAGCCAATAATAATACCAGGTAAAGGTCCTGCTACGACTACTAATATACTTTGTCTCTGTTTATATTCATCTTTTTTTCCTTGAACAAATGCTCCCATTAATGGGACGAATAACAGCCGAACATTTTCATATTTAAACAACTTCATCATCGAAAAATGACCTAATTCATGAATCAATAAGACAATGACCAAGTAAATAATGAAATTTAAAGAATCTGAAAAAACCAATAATAATGATAGAACAAAAAGCACAATTGAAAAAATAGTTCTACTACTATTCTTTTTCACTTTTGTTTCTTTAAGCTCTGGCTTTTCAGGATAAAAATCGAATGTGTCCATTTATCTAATTGAGATATGTATTTGTCTAGAAATAGACGATTATTTTTTTACAAACTGAGCAAAATCTTTTGCAAAATAAGTTAAAATCCCATCTGCACCTGCTCTACGAATACTTAATAGCATTTCAGACATCGTTGCTTCATAGTTCAACCAACCATTTTGAGCTGCAGCATAGACCATCGCACATTCACCACTTACATTGTAAGCAGTAATCGGTGTATTAAAGTTTTCTTTCAATAAATGAATGATATCTAAATAACATAAGGCTGGTTTTACCATAATAAAATCAGCACCTTCTGCAATATCCAATTCAGCCTCGATTAAAGCCTCTCGCTTATTTGCAGGGTTCATCTGATATGTTTTTTTGTCCCCTGATTTTGGTGCAGAATTCAAAGCATCTCTAAAAGGACCATAAAATGCACTAGCATATTTTGCAGTATAAGACATAATACTCACATCTGTGAATCCATGCTTATCTAATTCATTTCTTAGATAACCAACTCTTCCGTCCATCATGTCTGAAGGTCCTAGAATATCAACACCTGCTTGCGCTTGAGCTATTGACATTTTAGCTAAAATTGGTAATGTTTTATCATTTACAATACGGCCATCTTCTACCAAACCGTCATGACCATCAGAAGAATAAGGATCCATTGCAACATCACTCATTATAACGATATCAGGAAATTCTGATTTTAATTTACGTATTGCATTTAAATAAAAATTATCCTCAGCATAACTATAAGATGCAATTTGATCTTTTAAGTCATCATTTACTGCAGGGAAAATGTCAAATGTTTTTACTCCTAATTCGATACATTTTTCAACTTCAGGAAGCAATAAATCTAGTGACCACCTGTAATTATTTGGTAACGATTTTATTTCTGTTTTTATGCCTTTCCCGTCTTCCAAAAAAATTGGATAAATCAAATTTTCAATTCCTAATTTAGTTTCTTGAACCATATCGCGAATTGCACTATTCTTTCTATTTCTACGAGGACGTATATTCATTATTTGGTATTTTATAACAGTAAATATAATGAATAATAAAACCTTCAAATTCATTTTGTATATTTTTTTCAAAACAATTTAGTTTTCGAAAAGAATATTTATTAATTTTAGCAAGACTTAAAGACAATTCACACACTTATGAAATTAAATTTTATTAAAATAGCGACTATTATTTTAGGTGGATTTATTATTGCATCTTGTAATGGATCTTCTGATAAAAATGAAATAGACAAAGCAGTTTTAGACCCTAATAGTTCTATAAATACAAATTTTGATGGTAAACTTTTCAGTATACCTTCTCCAATCCAAATGTCACTTTTACTTAAAGAAGCTAACATTCCCTTTAACGAAGGTTTATTAAATCAAATAGATAAAAGTAAAAAGTACACAACTGAGCATCAACAAGCATTAAATTTGGGGATTTACGGAACTGATTTAGGTTATGCTTCAATCAACGAACAAAATGGAATTTCATTGAAATATCTTTCTGTTGTTGAAGGTTTGACATCTAAATTAGGATTAGAAGGAGCTTTTGATAAAAATTTCATGACGCGTTTTGAAAAATTCCACACGAATAAAGATTCTATCATGGGAATTATTTCAGATGCTTTTAGAAAAGGAGATAATTTCCTAAAAAATGCAAAAAGAAAATCAACTTCATCATTAATCTTAACAGGTGGTTGGATTGAATCAATGAATTTTGCTTGTAAATTAAATGGCATTAAAGAAAATCAAAACATTATCAATAGAATTGGTGAACAACAACAAACATTAACTTCTTTGATTGAAATCTTAGAAGAATACAATACAAATAATTTAAATGATGTTTTAATTACTGATTTAACAGAATTAAAAACTATTTATGATAAAGTTGTTATTGATTACCAATTCGTAGCTCCAAAAACAAATGAAGCTAAAAAAGAAACGACTCTTCAACATACATACAAAGTAAAAGTTGACAAAGCAGTTTTAGCTGAAATTGGATCAAAAATCAGTGCAATAAGAGACAAAATAACTAACTAATATTTAAAAGCATACACGATGAAAACGATTATAAGTTCATTATTATTCATATTTGTTATTTCACAAAGTTCTTTTGCACAAGATTGTAATGATGTTGTAAAAGTATGTGAAAGATATTTGAAAGGTAAAGAAGGAAAAACTTTATTCATTTCTGATGGTCAAGTTTACACAGCTTTCTTAGATAGAGAAAAAGCTGAATTCAGAACAACTTTTTTCGGCGGTTCTAAATATAGAATTGCTGCTAGTGCTGGAAGTGAAGATGATTACGTGATTTTCACAGTGAAAGATTTAAAAGGTAATATCATTTTCACAAATAAAAATCATAAAAATTCACCATATTGGGATTTTGTAGTTCCAAATACAATTCCTGTAATTATCGAAACAGAATTAGATTTGGATAAAAAAGTGACTGGTTGTGCAGTAATGTTAATTGGTTTTAAACAATAATTCGTCTGTTTCTAAATGAGTGAGCGAATTCTTCGGGCTTTAATGCAACTTTTTGCAATCATTGCAAAAGTTGATGAAGAAGATGAAAATAACTCACAATTAAATTCTAAAAGTACCAACAGCCGTAAAATTGTAGAATCTTTTTTAAGATCTGAATTAAACTCTTCTTCCGTAGAAAAGTACTTGGTTCTATACGAAGAATTTATTTCAATCCATAAAGGAAATTTAAAAAACAAAATTGCTGAAAAGAAAAGAACTTCTGTTAATTCGGTTAAAATCTTACGTATTTGTTCTCAAATTAATGAAGAATTAACCCAAAGACAAAAAGTAATCGTTCTATTCAGAATCTTTGAATACATCCACTCGAATACTGAAATCACGTCTCAAGAAATTGATTTCGTAACAACAGTATCTGAATCTTTCAACGTTTCTGAGCACGAATTTAGCCTCATCAAATACATTCAAAAGAATGATTGGTCCGAAAAAATAGACGACAATGACGTTCTATATATTACTCCTACCCCATTCAATTTTGAACACGCTAAAACATATTTAGTAGATGGATTGGACAATGAGATTAGAATACTTAGAATCAAAAGTATCAATACACTATTCTTTCGCTATTTTGGTCAAGATGAGCTTGTAATGAATGGTCAAATTGTATCAAATGATCGTACTTACATTCTAAATCATGGTTCCTCAATAAAGACATTAAAAAGCAAAACTGTTTATTACAGTGATGTTATTACTCGTTTTCTTGAAGACAATCATTTTGAGAAAATAGTCTATTCTGTCAATCATATTGATTACAATTTTAAGAACGGTAAAAAAGGACTTCATAAAATAAATTTAAAAGAAGAATCCGGAAAATTAGTTGGAATAATGGGTGGATCCGGAACTGGTAAATCTACTTTAATTAATATTTTCAATGGAAACATAAAACCTTCAAACGGTTCTATCACCATCAATAATATTGATATTCACGCTAACAAAAATGATTTAGAAGGAGTTATTGGCTACATCAGTCAGGATGATTTATTAATTGAAGAACTTTCCGTTTTTCAAAATCTATATTTCAATACAAAATTATGTTTTGATCAACTTTCTGAATTATCAATTAACAAGAAAGTTATTGAAGTATTAAATGCAGTAGGTTTAATTGATGTGAAAGATCTTATCGTTGGTAATGTTTTGGATAAAACAATTTCAGGTGGACAACGAAAACGACTAAACATAGCTTTAGAATTGATCCGTGAACCTTCTGTTTTGTTTGTGGATGAGCCAACATCAGGACTTTCGTCGAGAGATTCTGAAAACATTATGGATTTATTAAAGGAATTGGCATTAAAAGGAAAGCTAATTTTCACAGTTATTCATCAACCATCTTCTGATATATTCAAAATGTTTGACCGTTTAATTGTTCTAGATAATGGCGGTTATCCAATTTTTGATGGTAATCCACTCGATTCAATTGTATACTTCAAAACACATATTCACCATGTAAATGCTGAAGATCGAGAATGTAACTTATGTGGAAATGTTAATCCTGAACAAATTTTTAATATCATCGACGCTAAGGTTGTTGATGAATTTGGAAATTTTACAAATACAAGAAAAACATCACCTCTAGAATGGAATGAATTATATCGTCAATATCAACACATTCTCAATAGCGAAAAATTAAATGATTCTGACGAACAATTATTACCTGTAAAAACAAATAAGCACTCCAATAAAAAAACACAATTTAAAGTATTTTTTATACGAGATGTATTAAGCAAAATTGGTAACACTCAATACATTTTAATTAATTCACTTGTAGCGCCAACATTAGCATTAATTCTAGCGCTATTTGTTCGCTATTATAAAAAGACGAGTAGCTTAAGTGAATATTCATTTTTTGAAAACGAAAATATTCCTCAATACCTTTTCATCAGTGTTATTGTTGCTTTATTTTTAGGATTAACTGTTTCAGCAGAAGAAATCAATAAAGACAAGAAAATCCTTAAACGCGAAGAATTTTTAAATTTATCTAGAAGTAGTTATTTAGCTTCTAAAATTTCAATACTCTTTTTAATATCAGCAATTCAAAGTTTCTTTTTTGTCCTTATTGGAAATTATATTTTAGAAATAAATAATATGCTACTACCTTTTTGGTTTGTTTTATTTTCGATTTCTTGCTTATCAAATTTAATGGGACTTAATATTTCAAGTGCATTTAATTCTGCTAAAGTAATATACATTGTAATTCCTTTATTGATTATTCCTCAACTGTTACTAAGCGGTGTTATTGTTAAATTTGATAAATTAAATCCGAGTATTTCAAAAACAAACGAAGTTCCTTTCATCGGAAATACAATGGCATCTAGATGGGCTTACGAAGCAATTGTATCTGAACAAGCAACTTACAATAAATTTAGCAAGCAATATTTCTCTTTAAAAAAACAAAAAAGCAAGGCAGCTTGGAAAAAAGATTATTGGCTTCCGGAAATGAAAAATGCTTTGAATTCATCCAAACAAATTTTATTATACAACGAAATCTCTAAAGAACTAAATAATTGGGGAAATTTAAAATGTGAAAATTGCTTAGAAGATTTGAAAAATATTTCTTATTTGTCAAAAAGTGAAAAAACTCACAATACAATTGCACAATTTTTAGAAGTATTAAATAATCAATATACTTCTGACTTCAATAATCTTAATGCTAAAATTGATCAAATCACTCTAAAAATTGGTGCTTCTAAATTTGAAAAATTACAAGATGATAATGAAAATGAAAGCATTAATGAATTAGTTACGAATAAGAGAGAAGTTGATAAAATAATTTCAACAGAAGATGAATTAATTCAAAAAGCAGATCCTATTTACATGAATACTTCTGAATATTCATTTTTTAATACTCCTTTCTACAGTTCTTCTAAATTTTTATTTGGTGTTGAAATCTCAACATTTTGGGCAAATTGTTTAATCCTTTGGTTCATGACAATTATTACTGGAATCGCTTTATATTATAATTGGCTGAAAAAATTCATCGACTACGTTCAATATATATTCAGTAAAAATAAGGCATAAAAAAAGAGCAACTAACATTGTTAATTGCTCTTCCTAATAAATATTGTTTTGATTACATCAACATACCACCACAAACATTGATTGTTTGACCTGTAATATAACCAGACATATCTGATGCTAAAAACACTGTTAAATCAGCTACATCTTTCGGTGAACCACCTCTTTTTAATGGAATTGAATTTCTCCAATCTTCTACAACTTTTTGATCTAAAGCAGCCGTCATTTCAGTTTCGATAAACCCTGGAGCAATTGCATTGCAACGAATATTTCTTGAACCTAACTCTTGAGCAATAGATTTAGTAAAACCAATTAAACCAGCTTTAGATGCTGCATAATTAGATTGACCTGCATT
>CANGHX010000101.1 GCA_947453715.1 Flavobacteriales bacterium
GATTCAACTCTCGCTTTTTGCTTAACTCCTCTTGCTTTCGGTTGACGGCGAATCCATTCTAATTCTTTTTTAAAGGTATTTCTCGCTTTATCAATTGTAGATTGCAACTGTTCTTGTCGTTCAGCTTTTTTCTCTAAATAATAAGAGAAATTTCCTTTATATCGATAAATTGTTTCGTCTTCTAATTCTAAGATTGAATCACAAACCACTTCTAAGAAGTAACGATCGTGTGTCACCATCAAAATAGTCGATTTAGATTTAGAAAGGTATTCTTCTAACCACTCGATCATATCTAAATCCAAGTGATTCGTAGGCTCATCCAATAACAAGAAATCAGCTTCAGAAACCAATACTTTTGCTAATGCAACTCTTTTTTTCTGTCCTCCAGATAAACTACTGATTAATAAATCAGTATTATCTAATTTTAAGACTGAAAGAATTTGATTCACTCGAACTTCAATGTCCCAAGCATTCAAATCAGTTAATTCTTGAAAGCATTCGTTCAACACGTCTTGATCTCCCGATTTCATTGCTAAATTGTATTTTTTCACAACTTGCAATTCAGGTAAATCATGCGCGAAAACAGCTTCTAAAATGGTATGATTTTCATCTAGATTTTCAGTCTGCTCCATGAAAGCAATTCGAATATCATTTCTAAAAACAATACGTCCGTCATCGATTGACTCAAGTCCCATTAAGCAACGTAACATAGTCGTTTTACCACTACCGTTTTTCGCTACGATTGCTACTTTTTGACCTTGATCAACACCAAATGTAATGTCTTTAAAAATCGTTCTGTCACCAAACGTTTTGGTGATATTCTCAACTGAAAGGAAATTCATATATTATCTTAAACGATTTAAAGAATCAATTAATTTGTAATCTTTTTTGATACGATTGATAGCTAAAATTGAAGTACTCAAACCAATTAATAGCAAGTAAAATCCTAAACCAAACGAAATTGATTTTGATTCAGAATTAATTAAATAAATATTCACGATAACAATTGCAATTGAAAGAAAATACAGAACAGCTGTAACTCTAGCAATCATAATTTGACGTTTTAAATTTTTATAATTGAATATTGTCAATAAACAAACTAATGCTAACACAATAAACATAATGTAAATTGGCATAGGCGTTAATTTATCTAATTCCGTGTTAAACATCTTTTTATCAATGGAATGAGATGTCAAAACCCACTTACCTTTTTCGATAAATCCTGTAAAAATTGTTGTTCCAAAAGAAACAATTGAAAGACAAATAATAGAAACAAGTAAATAAACTGTTTGAATTCGTTGAATCATAATAATTATTTTTTGTGTAAAGATAGGAAAGTCTTTAAACTAAAAGATCATTATTCTTTTAAACACGCTTATTTTCGAGAAAAATTATAAAATTTTAATTGAATTGATTTATACGAAGTTGGTTGAACACCTCTTCCTATATTTATACGAATCGAATCAATGTCCTTATAAAAAAGTTGTGGGTTAAATTCAACCTGAAATTTAGTAGATTCATTTAAGTTAGGAACTCTATAACCTAACAAAGCCGAAGCTTTTTTAATCTCTTTTCCATTATTAAAATAAAAGACATCTATACTTGGATTACTTTCTTGTTGAGTAATATTAATTTTTCCTGAAATACGAATTCCTATATTGTCTTTATCCCATTCAAGTTTTGGGATGAATGTGAATTTTGGATCAGAAAACACAGATTTTAATATCCTATTATCTAATGAAATCCGATTTACTTTTTGAAAATTATTTGTTGAAGATTGATACTTAAAACTTAAAACTGAATTTGCTTTCAATTGGGGTAAATGTTCATCTTTAAATATCGCACACCAACTATATCTCATATCTGTTTTCATAAAAACTCTCCAAAAAATTTCTTTATTCATTAAATCATAATGAATAATATTTTTATTGTACTGAATTTGATAAATTTGATAAACATAAATAAATATTACTGAGAGAATTAAAACAAAAAAACGTTTTAATTCATTTACTTTTTTGAACATTATTGCAATTGGGAGAATAAGAATAGAAAAAACATCTATAAAAGGTCGCATACCTAAACCTCCTCCATACCACCAACACCACCAAGATGATGTTAAAAATAAAAATGAAAAAGAGACAAAAAACCAGCCGAAAAATTGGTATCTATTTGATTTGAAAAAGCTAGAAAAACTCAAGAAGATTATAAACATTATAGGTGAATATATAAAAAATCCTTTTTTATAACTGAATAAAACATTGTAAAATTGTGGATTAAATAAAAAATCAAAATGTTCTTTTGAATATGTATTCAAACTCCATTTACCTACTTGATCATAAACATTTATTAACTGAATAAAAACAAAACAAAAAAAGGTAATAATTCCAAATATCAAATAGATATATCGGTTAAATAGGTAATCTTTTAAAGTAATTACAAAACTTTTCCAATCAGAAAAGAAGAAAGGGATAAATAAAATTATAATTATATTCGTTGGTCTAATGCTAAAAATCAATCCTAATAATACACATAATTTCAAAAATTGAATTGGTGATTTTATTTGCCCCCATTTAAATCCAATATAAATAAACCAACTAATAGTACCAAAGGAAAAAACATGTGAATAGGATGGGAAATATACTGTATAAAAATTAAGATTTGTTCCAAAAGTTAAAATCGAAATCAAACAAATAATTGAAAAATTATTGATTTTCCAGAATTTAAAAAGTTTTATTAGTGCAAGAATACCTATAAACCAAAAAAAAATGGCATTTAACGAAACTGTAAACTGATAACTTCTTGAATAACCATCACCTTCACCATTTGCTAAAATGTTAATATAATGTGATATTAGAAATACAGGAATAGAACAAATTGCAGTACCCACATAATACTTATCTGTTCCCTTATGTTTTCTGTTATCATAATTTAAACTATAAATAAATGAAGAATTTTTATATTTTTTTGAAATACCTTCAATAAATGAAAAGTCTTTATCATTTTTATAAATAAACCATTTAGGTAAATATGCATAATATCCGCTACCATCTGTTTGAATAGTTAAATAATGTTCAGGTGGCAATTTTTTTGGATGAATCCATCTAAAATAATTGTCGCTTTGAGCAACTAAAACATAGGTGAAACAAAATAAAATAAAGATTAAAAAATATCTACTATTTAAATATTTTGAGTTATAAATATTCAAACTTTTTAGATTTGGGTAGATTTATTTCTCAAATAATAATCAAGTAATACTATTGCCGACATAGCTTCTACAATAGGAACTGCTCTTGGTACGACACACGGATCATGTCTCCCCTTTCCCGAAACGATTACTTCATTTCCAAATTTATCAACTGAATTTTGTTCTTGAACAATAGTTGCAACAGGCTTAAAGGCTATTCTAAAATCAATAGGCATTCCATTAGAAATACCCCCTTGTATACCACCGCTATGATTTGTCTTTGTCGTTCCATCTCGTAAAAAAGCATCATTATGTTGAGAACCTCTCATTTCAACACTTGAAAAACCAGAACCAAATTCAACGGCTTTAACAGCATTAATTGATAAAATCGCTTTTCCTAAATCAGCATTTAATCGATCAAATACAGGTTCCCCTAAACCAATTGGAACTCCAGTAATTTGACATTTAATACAACCGCCGATTGTATCACCATCTTTTCGAACCTCTCTGATTAGTTCTTCCATCTGAGTAGCTTTTTCGGGATTTGGACATCGAACGGGATTTTCTTCAATTGAAGAAATAGTTATCTCATCTTCATTAGTCAATTTTATCGCTCCAACTTGATCTACATATGCAATTACTGAAACACCAATCTTATCTAAAATTTGTTTTGCAATTGCTCCTGCAACAACTCTAGAAGCTGTTTCACGAGCACTTGATCTCCCTCCCCCTCTATAATCTCTATGACCATATTTAGTTTCATAAGTAAAATCAGCATGTGAAGGTCGAAATGAGTCTTTAATATGTGAATAATCTCCTGAGCGTTGGTCATCATTTGGAATCATAAATCCAATAGGTGCCCCAGTTGTTTTTCCTTCAAAAATACCTGACAAAAATTGAACTTTATCTGATTCTTTTCGTTGTGTCACGATTGCAGACTGACCTGGCTTTCTTCTGTCTAATTCAAGTTGAATTAAATTTAAATCTAACTCGATATTTGACGGCACACCATCGACAACACCGCCGATAGCAGCGCCATGTGATTCACCAAATGTTGTTAATTTAAATTGTTGACCTATTGAAGAACCTGCCATATTATATCTATTTTAAAGATTGAACAAAGTAACGAATTTTAAGAGAAAAACATCATTGTTAAGTCAAATAATATTTGAATTTTGTCGTAAAAAAGAACATTTAACAAATACAAGTTTATATAAAATAAAAAAGAGAGCATTTGAACACTCTCTTTTCTAATTATCAATTGATAAAATATATTTTATAAACTAATTTTACTTACAAATTGTCTCTTCTGTAAATTTCAATATCTCTCTAACTTCTTCAATTGTTGGCGCTTCCGCATACGTTCTTAAAACTGGTTCTGTACCTGAAGGACGAATCATCATCCATCTATTCTCATCAAAGAAATATTTGAAACCATCGATTGTCCCTACTTCTTTTACATTATAAGGACCAAAAGATTTATAATTTCCTGCTTTACAATTTGCAATAATGCTCTGTTTTAAATCTTCCGTGATATGTAAATCGTTTCGTTCGAATTTGAATCCACCAACGATATCATAAACTTCTTTAATCAAATCATCTAATGATTTCCCTGATTTTGCCATGAATTCCCAAATGATTAATCCCATCCAGATCCCATCACGTTCTGGAATATGACCTTTAACAGCGATCCCTCCAGATTCCTCACCTCCAATTAATACATCTTCTTCTACCATTTTAGTAGCAATGTATTTGAAACCAATCTTTACAATTTCACTTTCTAATTTATAATGATCTGCTAATACTCCAACTCTAGGTGTTGCACTAAAAGCAGTAACCACTTTACCTGTCATTCCTTTGTATTTTACCAAGTAATGCATTAACAATAAAATGATATGATGAGAATCAACGAATTCCCCTTTTCCATTGTATAAACCAATTCTATCAGCATCACCATCTGTAGCTAAAGCACAGTCGATTTTTCCATTCGATTTAATAAAACCTTCTAATTCTTTTAAATTTTTCTCAATTGGCTCTGGTGCTTGACCATGAAAAGAAGGATTGTAGTCGCAATGCAATAAATGTGTTGCCGGTAAAATTCTTCTTAATACATTCTGACCCGCACCATACATAGCATCATAAGCTAAATTTAAACCAGAATTTTTAATAGCATCTAAATCAAAATTTGCCTCAATATGCTGAACATATCTTGTTTCAAGATCAACTATTTCTGCTTGACCATTTTTTATTGCTTCTTCAATAGAAATAGCTTCTAAATTAATATCAAATTTTTCTGGGATAATATCTTCAATCTCTTGAACTTGTTCTGGTGACAATGGTCCTCCAAAATGACCTTTTAACTTGTAACCATTATAAGAAGGGGGATTATGGCTTGCTGTTAATACAACCCCCAACGAACAACCTAATTGAACAGCAGCAAGAGAAATCATTGGTGTAGAAACAAATCCCTTAGCAAATTTGACTTTGATACCTTGACTCAAATATACTTTCACAGCTGCCTCTAAGAACAACTCACCTGCAAAACGACAATCGTGACCGATTACAATACTTGGGTTTTCAAAATTCTCTTTCACCCAAACACCTGTTGCTGATGCAACTCGCACTACATTATCTACAGTAAATTCTTCTGCGATGATTGCTCTCCATCCGTCAGTTCCAAATTTTATTTTAGTTGCCAATTTTATTTGTTTTTATGATTGAAAACAAAGATAATAAACTGTTTTTGATAAATTACTTAGAAGGACTAAAACATTATACAGAAAAGGTTTGATATAAATCTAAAAAGGTAAAAAGTAAAGTACTCATGTTCATTATTTTTTTAGATTTAATTGTTTAATGATTTAATAAATTTTAAAGTGCTGGTAAATAATTATCTTTATTTCCGATTTTGAGAACTAATATAATGAGGATACAAAAACTTTCAATACTTATTCCTGCTTATAACGAGGCTAAAACAATTCGAAATGTCCTTCAAAATGTTTCGTATTTAAAGCTCTATAAAGGTATTTTGAAAGAAATAATTATAATCAATGATTGCCCTACAGATTCAACTATTTACGAAATAGAATTATTTCAAAGGGAAAATCCTCAATGCAATATTCGTTTATTTAATCAACCTGTGAATCAAGGAAAAGGTGCAGCTATCCATCGCGGAATTAAAATGGCAACAGGTGATTATATAATAATTCAAGATGCTGATTTAGAGTTAAATCCAGAAGACATCAATTTATTGCTTCAAAAAGCGATTGATGAAGAAATTGATGTAGTTTATGGTTCACGATTTTTAAATAAAAATTACAAAAACACTTCATTTATTTGGCATATTTTAGGGAATGGATTTTTAACAAAACTTTCTAATCTATTCACTGGATATAAATTAACCGACATGATGACATGCTATAAACTAATACCTACCTCAATAGTTAAATCTTTAACATTAAAAGAAAAACGTTTTGGATTTGAACCTGAAATAACCATGAAACTATCCAAATATAAAAATTTAACTATTAAAGAAGTACCTATATCTTACGATGCCAGAAGCAAAGATGAAGGAAAGAAAATAAATTCTGGAGATGGTATCCGTTCTATTTATTGCATTTTAAAATATAGGTTTACTAACTAAAAATGCCCCTCAAAAAATGAGAGGCATTTAGAAAAGTTGATACTATTACTTTTTGAATTCGTTAATTGTTTTTTCAATAATCGCAACACATTCTAACAACTGTTCTTCAGTCATTACCAAAGGTGGTGCGAAACGAATGATATTTCCATGAGTTGGTTTTGCCAACAATCCATTTTCTTTTAATTGAACACATAAGTCCCAAGCTGTCGAACTATCAGGAGTATCATTCACGATAATGGCATTCAATAATCCTTTACCTCTCACTTTAACAACTAAATCTGTGTTGTCAATGATACGTTGCATTTCACTTCTGAATAATTGACCTAATTTTTCTGCATTCTCAGCGAGAGCTTCATCTTTTACAACTTCTAATGCTGCAATCGCTACTTTAGCTGCAATTGGGTTACCACCAAAAGTAGAACCATGTTGTCCTGGCTTGATCACATTCATGATGTTATCGTTTGCTAACACAGCTGAAACTGGATAAACACCACCTGAAATTGCTTTACCTAAAATTAAAATATCTGGCTGAACATCTTCATGATGAACCGCTAACAATCTACCTGTACGAGCAATTCCTGTTTGTACTTCATCAGCGATGAATAAAGCATTGTGTTTTTCACACAATGCTTTTGATTTTTTCAAATAATCTTCAGAAGGAACGTAAACACCAGCTTCACCTTGAATAGGCTCAACTAAGAAACCAACAACGTTTTCTTGTTTCAATGCATTTTCTAATGCTTCAACATCATCATAAGGAATATGAATAAAACCTGGAGTAAAAGGTCCAAAGTTTTTTCTTGCATCTGGATCATTTGAGAAAGATACAATTGTAGTTGTTCTACCATGGAAATTACCTTCACAAACTATAATTTGCGCCTGATTTTCAGTAACACCTCTTTTTTCGTATGCCCATTTTCTACATAATTTGATAGCCGTTTCAACAGCTTCAGCTCCTGTATTCATTGGTAATACTTTGTCAAAACCAAAGTAGTTTGTTACGTATTTTTCATAACTTCCAAGAACATCATTGTAAAAAGCTCTTGATGTTAAAGTCAATGTTTTTGCTTGTTCAATCATAGCTCCGATAATTTTCGGATGACAATGCCCTTGATTTACTGCAGAATAAGCAGAAAGAAAATCATAATAATGTTTTCCTTCTACATCCCAAACATGTACTCCTTCTCCTTTAGAAAGTACTACTGGAAGTGGGTGATAATTGTGTGCACCGTAGTTTTCTTCCAACTCGATTAAATCAGCTGAAGTCATTTTTTCCATTGTTAAACTCATAAAATATTGATATTTATTTCACTAGTCACGGATAGTGTAGCATCCTTTCCTCGTTTGAATTGGAGAGAAATCATCCTTTGGTTTGACAAATATAGGCAAGAAAGATAAAAATTGCAAAAAATTGGATAATCAAATTTTAAAGCCCTATTTGGGTCATTTTTTTTTATTCTTAATCTACAGGAAAATTGAAAAATATTAAAATTTAAAGTTTAATTTATTGATTATAACCTCAACAAAAAAGGGAAACATTACTGCTTCCCTCTTATATTTTAATAAACTACTGTTTATTTTTTTGCATCTTCAACCTCTTCGAAATCAACATCTGTTACTTCGTCTTGAGGATTTCCTTGAGCAGCACCTTCTTGAGCTCCACCTGCATTGTTACCTGCATTGTAGATATCTTGAGAAGCCTCTTGGAAAACTGAATTTAAACGTTCGATAGCAGCATCTAAATTGTTAAAGTTTTTTGCTTCGAATTCAATTTTTAATGATGCTAAAGCATCTTCAATTGGTTGTTTTTTATCAGCTGGGATTTTATCACCGTACTCGCTTAATTGACGCTCAGTTTGGAAAATTAAAGAATCAGCTTTGTTTAATAATTCAGCTTCTTCTTTTCTTTTGTTATCCTCAGCAGCATGAGCAACAGCTTCCGCTTTCATTCTTTCGATTTCTTCGTCAGATAAACCTGAAGAAGCTTCGATTTTGATAGATTGTTTTTTACCAGTTCCTTTATCTAAAGCAGAAATGTGCATGATACCATTTGCATCGATATCGAAAGTAACTTCGATTTGAGGAACTCCTCTTTGTGCTGGTGGAATATCTGATAATTGGAAACGACCTAATGTTTTGTTATCATTAGCCATCGCTCTTTCTCCTTGTAACACGTGTATATCAACTGAAGGTTGGTTATCTGATGCTGTAGAGAAAACCTCTGATTTTTTAGTTGGGATAGTTGTGTTTGATTCAATCAATTTAGTGAAAACACCACCCATTGTTTCGATACCAACTGATAATGGAATAACGTCTAATAATAATACGTCTTTCACTTCACCTGTTAATACACCACCTTGGATAGCAGCACCAACTGCAACAACCTCATCTGGATTAACTCCTTTAGAAGGCGCTTTTCCGAAGAAACGCTCAACTGCATCTTGAATAACTGGGATACGAGTAGATCCACCAACTAAAATAATTTCATCGATATCACTTGTAGATAAACCTGCATTTTTCAAAGCAGAACGACAAGGAGCGATTGTTCTTTCAACGATAGAAGCAATTAATTGCTCGAATTTCGCACGTTGTAAAGTTCTAACTAAGTGTTTTGGAATACCATCAACTGGCATAATGTAAGGTAAGTTAATCTCTGAACTTGTAGTAGAAGACAACTCGATTTTAGCTTTCTCAGCAGCTTCTTTCAAACGCTGTAAAGCCATTGGATCTTGTTTCAAGTCAATACCTTCGTCATTTTTGAATTCAGCAGCTAACCAATCGATGATTGCATTATCAACATCATCACCACCTAAGTGAGTATCACCATCAGTTGCTAATACTTCAAATACTCCGTCTCCTAATTCAAGGATAGAAACATCATGCGTACCACCACCGAAATCGAATACTACGATTTTTTGATCAACACCTTTTTTATCTAAACCATAAGCTAATGCAGCTGCAGTAGGCTCATTGATAATTCTTTTGATTGTTAAACCAGCAATTTCACCAGCTTCTTTTGTTGCTTGACGTTGAGCATCATTGAAGTAAGCAGGAACAGTAACAACTGCTTCAGTAACTTCATGACCTAAATAATCTTCAGCAGTTTTCTTCATTTTTTGAAGAATCATTGCAGAAATCTCTTGAGCTGAATAAGCTCTTTCGTCTATTTGAACACGTGGAGAATTGTTATCTCCCTTTACAATTTTGTAAGGAACACGAGTTGCTTCGTTTTTAGTCTCATCAAAAGATGCTCCCATAAAACGTTTGATTGAAGAAATCGTTTTTGTTGGATTAGTAATCGCTTGACGTTTTGCAGGATCACCGATTTTACGCTCTCCTCCTTCTACGAATGCTACTACAGATGGCGTTGTACGTTTCCCTTCTGAGTTCGCGATAACTACCGGCTCATTTCCTTCCATAACAGAAACACATGAGTTTGTAGTTCCTAAATCAATTCCGATAATTTTTCCCATTGTTAATTTATTTTCATTTTTATATGGTTTCCTTTCTTCAATCTTTATGCCATCAGATTTTTCGAAGAATTTTATGTCAAAAACTGACATTTCATTAAACAGAAGGGTGGTTTTAAGTCGATTTGTCAGTTTTTTATCTGACAGAAAGTTGATTTCGACTCCGCTCAATCAACTCAGCTCAACTCCGCTTAATCAACTTGGTTTCAATTAATCAAAAGCTTTGAATGAATTTTGACTTAACTGAATTAATTGTTCGTATTCAGCTGGAGTTAAATCGGAATGATAATAAGCAATTGGATTCACCTTCTTACCACCTTTCTCTACTTCATAATGCAAATGGGGGCCAGTAGATTTACCTGTATTTCCAACATAACCAATCAACTCTCCTCTTTTAACCTTTTGTCCTTTACGAACATTGAATCCATTTAAATGGGCATATCGTGTTTTGTAACCGTAGCCATGATTCACGACAATACTTTTACCATATCCCCAACCTTCAACTTCTAAAATTTCAACC
>CANGHX010000102.1 GCA_947453715.1 Flavobacteriales bacterium
ATTGCCTATTTTTGAGTTTGTATAAGTTTCGAAAAGCATATTGAAAAAGTAATAATGAAAAAACATATAAAATACATTTCTCAGTTAACAGTTCTTTTTGTTCTTATTTTTGCTTGTTCGACCGAACGAAACACTTTGATCAATCGCTCATATCATAGCTTAAATGCACGTTACAATGGTAATTTTAATGCAAATGAATTATTGAAAATAGCGTTAACTGATTATCAAACAAACTTAAAAGAAGATTACTACAAACTTTTACCTTTAGAAGCATTACCAAATGAAGATGAAGTGAAAAGTATGTATTCACCAATTGATACGGCCATTTCAAAATGTACAAAAGTGATTCAAAAACACTGCATGCCTAGCAATGATAAACCATCTCAAAAAACAGCAGAATACAATACATGGATTGACGAAAACTGGATTACCATTGGTAAAGCTGATTTTTATCGTCGTGATTATGAAGGTTCGTATAAGAAATTTCAATTCGTTAAAAAATTCTACGAAAACGATCCTTCCATTTTCATAAGTGAACTTTGGTTAGCAAAAATAAATATAGCTACAAATAAATATACTGAGGCCAATTTCAATTTAATGCTTTTGGATAAAATTTTGAAAGCCGAAGAAGAAAATGCAAAAAACAAAGAAGATAAAGCTGAAAAAGGTTCTAAATCTTCAAAAAAAGGAAAG
Source organism: Flavobacteriales bacterium (assembly GCA_947453715.1). GTDB lineage: Bacteria > Bacteroidota > Bacteroidia > Flavobacteriales_D > Crocinitomicaceae > CAIUKX01. The sequence continues at coordinate 694 of CANGHX010000102.1, forward strand.
AAAAAAGAAAAACCTGCAAAATTCCCTAAACGTATTCGTTTTGATTTCGAAATCACAAAAGCGGATTTATGTCTGAAAAAGAAGGAATACAAAGAAGCGATAATTTTATTGGAAGGTTCGCTTAAATATGCTAAAAAACAAAAAGATAAAGCAAGAGTTCATTTCATTTTAGGTCAATTATATGAACAAGAAGGTCAACGAACTGCTGCTTCAGATCATTATGGTAAAGTTCTAAAATACAATGTCAAATACGAAATGGCTTTTAACGCTAGAATCAAAAGAGCTTTTCTTGGCAATACACCATCACTGCGAAAAGATTTGATGAAAATGTTGAAGGATGCGAAAAATTCTGAATATAAAGATCAAATTTATTATGCTTTAGCTGATATTGATATTCAAAATAATAACCTAGTTGAAGCAAAAGATTACTTGACTAAATCTACTTTTTATTCAACAACAAATATTCGCCAAAAAGGAATGTCATATGAGAAATTAGGTGATTTATCCTACAAAGAAAGAGATTATGTTCAAGCTCAAAAATATTACAAAGAATGTGCTGCTGTGATAAAAGATGATTATCCAAATGCGGATGGAATTCGAAATAAAGCGAACAAACTTGCAGATTTAGTTGAAGCAGTTGAAACGGCAAATTATCAAGATAGTATTCAAAAAGTGGCTAAAATGCCTGAAGCTGAACGTGAAGATTTCGTAAAATATGTAATCAAGAAAACAAAAGAAGACGAAGAAAAACGTAAAAAACTAGAAGCTGAAAGACTTCGTGAATTACAACAAAATCAGACGGTGGCTACCAATAACGGAAACGGAAGTAAATGGTATTTCACAAATACAAAGACAAGAACTGAAGGTTTCGAAGAATTTAAAAAGATTTGGGGAACGCGTGAAAACGAAGACGATTGGAGAAGAAGTGAAAAAATAGTGATGGCCATTAACATAAAAGTAAATGAAAATGGTGATACATTAGTTTCTGAAGTTGAAGAGAAAAAAGATACGTTAACAGTAGAAAACTTAATGAAAAATCTACCTCTAACTGATTCTGCAATGGCGGCTTCAGTTGAACTTTCTTTGCAATCACATTACGATGCTGGAGTTATCTATAAAGATCAGCTTTTTGAAGTTCCGATGGCAGTTAAAGAGTTTAATATTGTTTTAGATCGTCAAACAAAAAGCAATGTTGATTTATTATCAGCGTTCCAATTATACCGAATCAACGAAAAAACAAACGAACCTAAAGCAACAGAATACAAGGATTATATAATGAATCATTTTCCAAATTCAGATTATGCAAATTTCTTGAGAGATCCTGATTTCTTCATTAAGAAAAAAGAAATGGACGCGTTATCTGAAAAAGAATATTTAAACATTTTGGATAGATACAATCGAAAATTATATTATCCTGTGATTGCAAAAGCTGATATTGTAATTGAAAATGAAAAAGATAATATTTATCGCTCTAAATACTTATTATTGAAAGCGATGTGCATCGGTGAAATTTCAGATAACAAAGAAGAGATGGTACCTGTTTTAAATCGATTAATTGCAGAATATCCTCAAACGCCTGAAGCAGTAAGAGGTCAAGAATTATTAAAAATATTAAAAGATGGGTTCTCTAAAAATGAGGCAATTGATTTCAATAAAAAATCATTGTACAACTACAACGACAAAGTGAAACAATGGGTTATTGTGTTTGTAGGTAAAGATGAGACATCAAGTGCTGCAAAAACGAAAATTTCAGATTTCAACCGTGAGTTTTACAGTCGAGATAAATTAAAAATTAGCTCAAAAATCTATACAGAAGAAGAAAGTCTAGTCTTAATTCAAGAGTTTGATACTGATTTAAAAGCAAAAGATTATGTTCGTGTTTTCCATAACACTCGTAAGCATTTGTTCGAATTACAGAAAGCTAAAGTACTGGTCATTACACAAGAAAACATGCGTATTCTTTTCGAAACAAAAAAATTACAAGAATACGAAGATTTTTATATGGAACATTATTGATTCCATTTCAGCTACCACCTATCTAATATTTTTAACCAATAATACTTTTTATGTTACAGTTTTAAGAAAGTATCCTTAAACTTGATGCGTAAAAAACTACAAAATGAAAAAGTTAATAGCTAGTTTGCTTTTAGTATTGGTTACTTCCTTTGGAGGATTTTCTCAAAATATGAAAATATCAGGAACTATATACGATTCTACTGGTACAACTCCCCTACCTAAAGCAATGGCAATGGCGATTCGAATCAAAGATTCACTTCTTTTAGATTTTACTCGTACCAATGAAAAAGGTGAATTCAATTTTAAAAATCTTCCGATCGATACCTTTACTTTGATAATTGCTCATCCACGATTTGATGATAAATCATTTTTCATTTTTGGAAGTAAGGAAAATAAAGAAGTAAATATTCCAATGATCAAAATGACCTATAAATCGAAAGCAATTGATGAAGTGGTTATTTATGCTAATAGAAATCCTATCTACTTCAGAGGTGATACATTGGTTTATGTAGCTGATTCATTTAAAGTTGGTCAAAATGCTGTTGTAGAAGATTTATTAAAGAAATTACCTGGTGTTAAAGTTGATCAAGATGGAAAAATTACTTCTCAAGGAAAAGAAATAACTCAAGTTTTAGTAGATGGTGATGAATTTTTTGGATCAGATCCAACTGTTGCAACCAAAAATTTAGGAGCAAAAGGTGTTGAAACAGTAGAAGTTTTCGAGAAAAAAAATGAAAACGCAACAGATGGTCAAGATGAAACCATTCAAGTGATGAATCTAAAATTAAAAGCCGATGCCAAGAAAGGTTACTTCGGAAAAATATCAGGTGCATCTGATTTCAATCGATTTTATGAATCTGAATTACTTCTAAATAATTTTAATAAAACACAGAAGATTTCAGTTTTTGCATTAGGTTCAAATACGCCTCGTTCCAATTTTGGAAATGGCGATATTAATAAATTTGGATTGGATAATGAAGGTGGTAATTTCATGAATCAAGATGGTGAAATGGTTCGTTTCAATTCAGGTAATAGTAAAAATGGTATTCCTAAAACTTTTAGAGCTGGTGTCTATTTCACAGATAAAATTGGTAAGAAAAAACAAACTAAAATTGGATTTAATTATAGCTATAACAATTATCAATTAAATGCATTATCAAAAAGTCGTTCACAATATTTTTTAAGTGATACAAGTTATTATTCAGATGATTCAACAAGAACAATCACTGCAAATGAATCGCACACGTTCAATTTTAATTTATTGACACAAATTGATTCATTGACAACTTTTGAAATTAAACCAAAAGTGACTTATACAAGTGGAACAACTGATTCTAAAGATTACTCATCGTATTTGACTGAAACAGAAAACTTATCCCGTATCAACACAATTAATAACTCAACAAAATCAGCAAGTACAAGTGTTCAAACTGAAATGACTTATTTGCATAAATTTATGAAACCTAGAAGGCAAATTAAATTTGTATACGAGTTAAATTATACTGGTAACAATTCAACAGGAAATTTGAATTACAAAAATATCTACTACAATAGTTTAAGTTTGAATGACACTACCGATCAATCAAAATTAAATGCAAATTACACTACAACGAACAATGGTAAATTAACCTATACTGAACCTTTAACGAAAAAAATTAAAGCTGAATTTGAATACATGTATGAGAATGGGAACACTTCACAACGTAAAGAAACCCGAAATATTACTGGAACAACAACAACGTTCAACTCTGCTTTTTCTAATAATTTTAGCAACATTAAGAATCAAAACAGATTCAGTACAATGTTTATTTATGAATCTAGAAAACATACTGTGACTGCAGGTGCTAGATTAAGAAACATTGATATCGTTAATACAAATTTGATAACTGACACAATTATTAATCAAAATTTCACAAATGTACTTCCTCGATTTGTTTATCAATACAAACCAAGTCAAACAAAACGATTTAAATTTAATTACAACACCAATGCAAATCAACCATCTATCAATGATTTACAACCTGTTCCTGACAATACAAATCCAAACAAAATATCAAAAGGTAATCCAAATTTAAAACCTTCATTTAGTCATTCTGCAAACATTAATTTCAATTCTTGGAATGCATTATCAGGTAAATATTTATGGACCGGTTTGAGTATGAACTATACGAATAATGGATTTGGAAATTCTACTACTTATGATAATTATGGTCGTCAAACTTCTCAAACAGTGAATGTAAATGGGAATTATAACATCAATGCTAACTTTGGTTCAGGATTTCCATTATTCAAAAAAATCATAGAGATTTCTCCAAGTTTCAATGCTGGATATTCTCAATATTCTAACTTTATTAACGGTGCTAAAAACGTAACTGTAAATCAATCCATCACACCGAATTTAGAAGTAGAATTTAAGTTTGATTCATTGTACATTTCAATTAGTGGAGATGTTGCCTACAATAGTCCAAAAAGTACGATTAGCTCTTACTCAAGCAAACCTTATACAATGCAAGAATACAAAGCTACTTTTCAATGGACACTGCCTTGGATGCATTTAAAAATTAATACAGATGCTACTTACACCATCAATGGACAAAGAGCAAATGGATATAATTTAGCTTACTTGATTTGGAATGCAGACATTAGCAAAACATTCTTAAAAACTGAAAACTTGATTTTAAGCTTACAAGCAAACGATATATTAAATCAAAATATCAATGCTCAAAGACAAGTGAACGGGAATGTTATAACAGATAATAAAACGAAAATTATTTCTCGTTACATGTTACTAAAATTGACTTTCAAATTCAATAATAACAAAACTAAAGAAGAAGATTTCCATGGTTGGCATTAATAAAATACTTATCATTTTACTTATTTCGATAAGTGGAATTGCATTCGGACAAATTTCGGTTGGTAAAATTGTCTTTGAACGTAAAACAAATTTGGAGAAAAAATTCAAAGATTCACCAATGCGTGGACCGATGATGAAAGATTTGCAAAATACAAAATCTAAAACAGATATGTTTGAATTGTATTTTACGGATACTTGCTCTATTTTTAAACCAATTATTAGCGATGAAGCTGATCCATTAAGTTGGGCAACTTCGAGAAATACTGTATATCAAAATGCAAACACTGGTGAAAATTTAATCATCTTAAGCTTAATGGGACAAGAAATTTTTGTGTCGGATTCACTTTCTAAAAGAGCATGGAAAATTACCGATAACAAAAGAACAATCAGTAAATATGAATGTCGTAAAGCTATTTGGCAAAAAAACGATAGTACACGAATCTACGCTTGGTTTACAGATGCAATTGTACCATCTGTTGGACCAGAAGGATTCTCAGGTTTACCCGGTACAATTTTAGGTTTAGCAACAGAAGATGGAGGTATAATTTACTTTGCCAAATCAGTTGAAATAATTGATCCAAAACCTGAAGTTTTCACTATCAATACAAAGAAAAAGAAGATGTATACCTACAAAGAATTGAAAACGAAATTGGAGGAGGAGTATGGAAACACACCTTGGGGGAAACGACTATTCTCTGATTTGTTTAGATGGTTGTAAACTAATTCTGTAAATTATTAATAATCTTTGGTTGCTTTAATTAGCTGAATTCTATAAAAATAAATAATCAATTTTTTTATCTTTGAATGAAAAAACTGAAAACATGGAAAATCCTGATGTTAGATGGAAACAAAGATTTAGTAATTTTAGTAAATCTTTGAACTATCTTGAACAAGCACTTAAAATAAAATCACCAGATATTGTTCAAAAAGCAGGCATCATTCAGTTTTTTGAAATGAGTTTCGAATTATCTTGGAAAGTTCTAAAAGATTATTTAGAAGAACAGGGATTTGAAGATGTAAAAAGTCCAAGAGCTGCTATTAAACAAGCTTTTGAAATTGGTATTATTGAAAATGGTCATGGTTGGTTAGAATTATTACAAGATAGAAATCTAACTGCACATACTTATGACGAAGAAAAAGCAAATGAAATGGAGCAATTGATTCAGAATAATTACTTTCCTCTCTTAAAAAAATTACACCTATACTTTGAAACAAAAATAAATGGATAAATTTGGCTTAAGAGAAAATGATTTAAAATTGATTATTAATCTTATTTCTCAATATCCTTCAATTAATGAAGCAATTATTTTTGGAAGTAGAGCTAAAAATAATTACAGAAACGGAAGTGATATTGATATTGCTTTAAAAGGAACTGAAATTACTTATGAGATAATAAATAATATTAGTTACATATTAAATGAAGAAACCTTATTGCCTTATAAATTTGACATATTAAACTACCACCAAATAAAAACAATTGAATTAATAGATCATATCGATCGAGTTGGTATTCGTTTTTACAAAAAAGAATAATTCCAGTAACTACTTTGTTACTGGAATTGATACATTAATTTTCATGATTTCGTCAACACCATCGCCTTTTTTACCAACTTTATAATCTGTTCTATCAAACGTAAATGTTGCTTTAATTGTCGCTTTTCCATCTGCTTCTTCAAATGAAATTGGAATGGATAACTCTTTCTTTACTCCATGTAATTGAAAAGTTCCATTTGCTAAAAATCCTGTTTCAGCTTTAACAATGGAAGAAGTAGTAAAAGTAGCATTTGGATAATTTTTAACATCAAACCAATCTGCATTTTTTAGATGTCCATTTTGAACTTCATTTCCAGTATTTACACTTGATAAATCCACTGTGAAATCAAATTTAGAAGTAGCTAATTGATCTTTATCAAAAGACACATTTCCTTTTACTTCTTTGAAAACACCAGCTACATCATTACTTGAAAATTCTATCGCATAGTCTTTAGTCAATTTCCATTCTTGACTCGTCATAAAAGCAAACGCCACCCATAAAATGGACAGCGTTGCAATTATTAAAGAACTTTTATTCTTAATTTTTAGCATACTCTAAGTTTGCATTTAATTTTACTTCGTCGCTTAAAACAGCAGTTGGCATACCAGCACCGAAATTGAATTCAGAACGTTTGATAGAACCTGTAATTTTGAAACCAGCAATTGATTTTTTATTCATTGGGTGAATTGTTGAACCATTGTAAACTGCTTCTAAAGTAACAGGTTTAGTTACACCATGAAAAGTTAAATCTCCAACTAATTTGAAAACATTTCCTTTTACTTTCGTTAATGAAGTACTAACAAAAGATAATTTTGGGAATTTTTCAGCATCAAAAAACTCAGCAGTTTTTAAATGATCGTCTCTCATTGTATTTCCTGTGTTAACTGAAGCAGCATCTGCAGAGAATTCAATTTTAGCATCAGAAAAATCTTCTTTAGTATTTGAGATTTTTGACTCATAATTAACGAAGCTACCTTGAACATCATTAATACCTAAATGGTTGATTGAAAAACCGATTGTTGAATGAACATTATCAGAAGACCATGTACTAGTTTCTAATTTCACAAAAGAAAATAATGCGAAAGCTGCTACTGCAAAAATTGTTACTTTTTTCATTTTTATTAATTTATTATTTATTTACCCTGTAATATATTTACTAGACAAATATAATGTATATTTGCTATATAAAAGTAATCGCATTAAAAAAAATTAATATACAATTGTATACTAATTAATTATCAAATACTTATGGAAAATAAAAATGAATTTGAAGAAGTCAAAAGTTGCTCAAAACAATATGTTTTAGCTATCAATGACACCTTAAATGTAATGAGTGGTAAATGGAAACTACCAATTATTGGATCATTATTCTATGGTAAGAAGCGATTTAAAGAACTGGAACGTGAAATTTCTAAGATTACTCCACGTATGCTTTCTAAAGAATTAAAAGATCTTGAAATGAACGGAATAATAAGAAGAACAGTGTTAGAAACAGCTCCAATTACAGTGGAATATGAACTAACCGAAGCTGGACATTCATTTCAATCTGTTTTAGATTCAATGCTTGAATGGGGATTGAAACACCGTAAAAGTTACTTTGAAAATCTAAAAACAAATACATCAGAAATGACAACAAACATCTAAAACAAATCTACAAATCTGTAATTTGTAATCTTCCAATCTACAATTAAAATTAACTAAAGGAATAGTAAGGAGCAATCATCAAATAAACAACAACACCCGTTACCGCAACATAAAACCATAAAGGCCAAGCAAAACGCGTCCATCTTTTATGTTTTTCAAAATTTCCTTGCCAAGCAAATAAATAAGTGAAAAGAACTAAAGGAACTACTGCAATACTCAAAATAATATGAGAGATTAATAGAAAATAGTACAATCCTGGATTAGAACCACCATAATGCGTTGGATCACTTGTCATATGATAAGCAACATAACAAACCAAAAACAATAAAGATAACAGCAAAGAAAGACGAATATAACGTCTGTGAGCCATTTGATTCTTTCTTTTGATAGCAATTAAAGCCATAATCAAATAAACAGCTGTAACTCCATTTATTGTTGCGTAAAATTTAGGTAAGAAAGTTAAATCAACACCTTCAACTTTTACACCAAACAAAATTGCAACTACAACAGGTATTGCAATAGAAGCAGCATAAATTGCAATTTTAGCATTTTTAAGCTTTTTCGGATCAGTTAACATTGTACTCATATTTCAATAATTTTCTTAAATCTGTTTTTAATCTATTTACTTCTTTTGGATCTGTTCCTAGATAAACTCCTCGAACATAGCCTTCTCTATCAACTAAAGTAAATGCACCTGAATGCGCATATCCACCAGCTGATTCAGCATCTTGTCCTGCAAATATCTGAAAATAATTAATACCAAGGTCATGCGTTGCAGCTTCATTTCCAGTAAAAAATTGCCAATTTTTAGCAGTAATCTTATTTTTTGCAATGTATTTTCTTAATTCTGATGGAGTATCATTTTTTGGATTAATACTAAACGACATAAACTGAAGGTATTTACCAATATCTTTTGTGTCATTATTTAACCGAATCATTTGTTTTGTCATAGTCGGACAAATCGTCGGACAACTCGTGAAGAAAAATTCTGCAATCCAAACCTTGCCTTTCATTGAAGAAGATTTTATCATTACAGAATCTTGATTCAAATAAGCAAAATCAATTATTTTTGGATAAACTGTATCTGCAACCTCTTTTCCATCAACCATTCGATATTCAATATCAAAATTACCAACATACGGCAAAACTTTTTGAGTTGAAGGTTTCGATTTACACGAAAAAAGAATTAAAACACTAAAAAGAAAATAAATCGTTTTCATCTTACTTGTTTTTACTCATCTTTAATTTACGTTCTTTAGCATATTGTTTCTGTAACAAAGCAATATGTTGATTCATACGACGAATTTCACCTTCATTGCTTCCTCTGCCAACCATTCTTAAATGATTTGATTTATCTAACAATAACATCAATTCTGTATAAGCCTCACCTCCAAAATATTTTTCACCTTTTTGAAGCAAAGAATGCCCATTGTGTTTAATAGAATACAAAGACTTTGCATCTCCTTTTGCTAAAATCCATATTTTTGGATCGTAACCAACAATGTTATCGTACATGGAAGCTTTGATCGCTGATAAATCGTTTACAGAATTACCTTTTGTATCTGTAATAAACGAAATAATACGAACTTGCTTCATCTTCTTGCGATTCTTACGAATGTGCTGATAAATCAATTGATCTAAATGCCAAGAAGAAACAGCACATGTATCAGGACATGTAGTTTGTAATGTTGTTACTAAAACAACTTCGTTTTTAAAATCTTTCGAAGTAAAATGCTTTCCATCTCCATCCTCAAAAGAATAGTTGATTACTTTACCATAATCATCCAATTCTTTGAATTTGTGTTCACATCCTCTAGAAGAAATGAATACTAATAAAAAAGCCGGCCCTATTAAAAGAAGTGTTACCACAACTTTTGTTAGACCGGCAGAATATTTACTTGCCATGAGCAATAAAATTTTTAAATAGCGTGAGATTCCCAAATAGATCTAACATAAGTAGATTCTGTTAATAGGATAAAAATCAAATAAACAATAAAAATAATGTAAGGAACTAAAATCACATACTTTAAAGCTTTTTTCTCATCACCTAAGTGCATGAATGA
>CANGHX010000103.1 GCA_947453715.1 Flavobacteriales bacterium
TTCAAATGCACAAAATCATTTCCTTGTAATAACTGGTAAGAAAACTCAGTAAATGAAATTCCTGTTTCGATTCTCTTTTTAACAGAATCTTTTGCCATCATGTAGTTCACTGTGATGTGTTTTCCAACTTCACGAATAAAATCGATGAATGACATTTCTTTCATCCAATCTAAATTGTTTACTAAAATAGCGGCGTTATCTCCTGTTTTAAACTCTAAAAACTTTTGTAATTGAGCTTTCACACCGTCGATATTTTTTTGTAATGTCTCTTCATCCAATAAATTACGTTCAGCAGATTTACCTGAAGGATCACCAACCATTCCTGTTGCACCACCCACTAAAGCAATTGGTCTATGACCGGCTAATTGAAGGTGCTTCAATAACATAATTGGCAATAAATTTCCAACATGTAAAGAATCTGAAGTTGGATCGAAGCCACAATAACCAGTTGTCATTTCTTTGGCTAATTGTTCTTCCGTTCCAGGCATGATATCTTGAATCATTCCTCTCCATTGTAATTCTTTAATGAAATCTGTAAACATGTTTATTGTATTAATTCAGTTATAATTTTCTATTTAATCTAAACTCAAGCAGTCGATTTAGATTATTCTAATATTTTTTTGATGTCTGGTTTGAAATATAATTCAGACTTCATGATTTTCCCATCTTCTCTGTAAATTGCTTTTCCATTTTCATCCAATTTACTCATGTTTGAACGTTGTATTTCTTCAAAAACTTCAGCAATTTTATGTTGCAAACCATGTTTTAATATAGTCCCGCATAAGATATACAATTGATCACCTAAAGCATCAGCTACCTCAACAAGATTTCCTTCTTTTGCAGCTTCCAAATACTCATCATTTTCTTCTTGCATCAATCGGTGACGTAGTTCAATCTCGTTGATAGACAAATCAGTTGTAGGTTCATAATTATTTTGAATTCCAAATGCATCATGGAACGTTTCTACAGCTTTAATTGTTTCTGCTAATTTCATTTTTTGTAAATTGGTTATCAAAGTTAAATAATTTAAAAGGGAATACCAATTTTAGGGATAAATAGAAAAAGATTTTGGTATTTTAGCGCTAAATATTATCGGAATCATGATTGAAGCAAAGTTTGGAAAGTTTAAAGAAGAAATATTTTTAATTCAACAAGATGTTAACGCTGCTTTTTTTGAAAGAGCAATTAACAGAATTGAAGACTTAATTGAACGTTTTCCAGATAGAGCTGAACCATATTATGAAATGGGGCGATTAAGTTATAATTTCTGGAGAAATGATGAAGCTGAAAAAAATTACAGTAAAGCCATCGAAATAGATCCAACTTATTTTCCGACGTACACACAATTTGCATTAATTCTAATAAAAGCAGCAAGATTTGATGAGGCAGAAGCACTTCTAATAAAATCTCAAACAATACAAAGTAGAGAAGATTCAGATATCTATTTTTATTTTGGAATGTTATACCAACATAAAGGTGAATTAGATAATGCAATAACTTCTTACAAAAAAGCAATCGGTTGTTGTATCAATGAAAGTCAGATTGATTTAAATCTAAAATTCATTCGCGCATGTATTGAGTTAAGAGGCTGGGAATAATTAAAATTTTGGATGTTAGATTTTGAATTAATTAAATTATCAAAAATCAATAATTACTCTTAAGTTTTCTATTTTCTTCAGTAATCGCTTTGTTTTTGTTTGCCAATTGACCACAAGCAGCATCAATGTCTTTTCCTCTACTTCTACGAATATTTACAACCAAATTCTTTCCTTCTAAATAATTAGCAAAGGCATTTACATTTTCGATGTCAGCCTGTTGGAAACCTGCATCATCAATCGGATTGTACTCAATGATATTAATTTTACAAGGAACACATTTTGCAAAAGCGGCTAATTCTTGAGCATCTTCCAATTTGTCGTTGAAATCTTTGAAAATGATGTATTCAAAAGTTACACGTGTACCTGTTTTCTCAAAGAAATATTTTAGCGCTTCAGCTAATCTTTCTAAATTATTAGAATCATTAATTTCCATGATTTGACTTCTCTTTTTGTCGTTTGCAGCATGAAGAGAAAGCGCTAAATTGAATTTTACTTGATCATCTCCTAATTGTTTGATCATCTTTGCAATTCCAGCTGTGGAAACTGTAATTCTTCTAGGAGACATTCCTAAACCTTCTTCAGAAGTTAACATTTCACAAGAACGAAGAACATTTTTATAATTTAAAAGCGGTTCTCCCATTCCCATATAGACAATATTTGTCAAAGGCGTATTGTATCTATTTTCCGATTGATTTTTTAAATAAACAACCTGATCAACAATTTCGCCAGCTGTCAAATTTCGCATCAATTTCAATTTTCCAGTAGCACAAAATGTACAAGCAAGACTACATCCCACTTGAGAAGAAATACAAGCTGTTGTTCTAGAAGTTGTGGGAATTAATACACCTTCAACAACTTTTCCTTCACCAACAGAAAACGCACATTTGATTGTTTTGTCTGAACTGATTTGTTGATCGTCCAATTGAATTGAATCAATGTAAAAATATTCATTTAAAATATCTCTAAGCGATTTACTTAGATTACTCATTTCGTCAAAAGTAGAAGCGCTTTTTTTCCATAGCCATTCATAAATTTGTTTAGCACGAAATCCTTTTTCGTTATATGTTTCTAACGCTTTTTTAATTTCAGCTAAGGATAAATTTCGAATATTTTCTTTCTTTTGAGACATTGACATTTCTATTGAGCTACAAATTTACAAAAGACTTTGTAAGCAAAGAAATAAAGCGAAATAAAAAGATATGTTTTAGGCGATTAACAAATTATTTTATTTGAATACCACGAGAAGAATATACAGCGTTAGGATTTGATTTACTTTTATCAAGACTAAATGAAAATGTACTTCCTAATCCAACTGTACTTCTCACAGAAATAGATTGACCATGAGATTCAATGATATGCTTTACAATTGACAATCCTAGTCCAGATCCACCTTCATTTCTATTTCTACTTTTTTCAACACGGTAAAAACGTTCAAATAATCTTGGTAAATGAGCTTCTTCAATACCAGGTCCATTATCAGAAATTTCAATCGTTACCAAATCATCTACGACATAAAAACGAATGATAGTCGTACCATTTTCATTTCCATATGAAATAGAATTACTGATTAGATTCGTGAAAACTTGTGCAATTTTACTTCTATCTCCCATTACAGTTATAGGATGATAAACTTTTGCAAATTTTAATGAAATACTTTTTTCTTGAGCAATAATTTCAATTGAATCAAAAACTTCTTGTGCTAATTCCACAATATCAAAAGATCGAATTTCCATTTGAAGATCATCAACTTCTAAACGAGTAATTTGATCTAAATCATCCAGAATATTTGTAATTCTTTCAGTTGCTTTAGAAGCTCTCTCAAGAAAAACACGATTTACATTTTCGTCTTCAATCGCACCATCTAAAAGCGTAAGTATATATCCTTGAATAGAAAAAACAGGCGTTTTTAATTCATGCGCTAAATTCCCTAGGAATTCTCGTCTAAATTCTTCTTGAACTTTTAATTTTGAAATTTCGTTTATCCTTTCTTCTGACCAAAGAGTTGTTTCTTTAGCTGCATCAGCGATAATATCATCAGATAGTTTAAAACTAAAGTTGTTTTCTTTTGTCATTTTTCCTTTTCGAATAGATCTATATATAAGTTTAAGTCTATCATTAATGAAATATTTAGTAAAATAGAAAAAGACCAAATAAGTTGAAATACCTATAAAAAATGGAAATAATATTACATTCCAAGATGGTAAGTCACAGAAAAACAAGTCAATTAGTAAAATGCTAACGAATGAGAGGAAGTAAATAATTAAACTTCCTATAATTAATAATACTATTGGCTTTTTGTTTTTCAATCTTCGCTAAATGTATATCCGACACCTTTGATTGTACGAATATAATCATTTCCAAGTTTTTCTCTTAATTTTCTAATATGAACATCAATGGTTCTCTCACCAACAATTGCTTCATTTCCCCAAACTGTTGATAAAATTTGTTCTCTTGTAAATACATTTCCCGGACGACTTGCAAGCATTTCAAGCAATTCAAATTCCTTTTTTGGAAGTATAATTTTATTGTCATTTAATTCAACCAAATATTTATCTCGATTGATTTTTAATAAAGAACTTGCATTTTCTGTAGGTTCAACAGCTCTGTCTAACCTTCTGAGTAATGAAGATACTTTACTTACCAGCAATCTTGGTCGAATTGGCTTTGTGATATAGTCATCAGCTCCAGCTTCAAAACCTGCAACTTGCGAATAATCTTCTGCTCTAGATGTTAAAAATGCAATAATTGGCTGTTCAAACTGTAAATCTTTTCTGATTAATTGACATGTTTCAATGCCATCCATTTTAGGCATCATGATATCTAATAAAATTAATGAAGGACTAATTTGTCTTACTAATTTTAAAGCTTCTTCACCATTTGATGCTGTAAATACTTTATAGCCTTCTTTTTGTAAATTATAAGAAAGGAAATCTAATATATCTTGTTCATCATCTACTAGTAATATTGTATGTCCTGTCATATTGTTTTGCATGTTATTCAAATTTTTAATGCAAGGCAAATTTAGATGAAGACTTCCATTTGAGCTTTATGTGAAGTTTACTGTTTCATTAATTCTATAATCTTATATTAACTAAATGTTAAGAATTGCTTTAGGTGATCAAATTTTATTTATTTTATTTTTTATTCAACTTAATTAATTGAAAGTTAAATAATTATTTTTCATTTATTCGTGCTTTTTAATATTTGATCTGATCAAAATAAATCTATACTAAATGGTGTAAGTTATTATTAACTTAACATTGACTTAATCATTCATTAATTGCTTTTAGCGTCCTTTGTGGCAAAATTTATGATTCATGAAGAATAAGTTATTTCTATTAATTTGTTTAGTTGTTAATCTTGCATTTGGTCAAGACAATAGAGGTGAAAACACAAAGGGCGCAATCGCAGGTACAGTGCGAGAGGGAGAGTCAGGTGAGACGATTCCAAATGCTTACGTGTTTTTACAAAATACAGATCACAAAACTGTGACTGATTTAGATGGGAAATTTGGATTTCATCATTTAGCTTTTGGTCATTACCAAGTTTTAGTGAAATTTGCTGATTATCCAGAAAAATTAGTAGAAGTTGATGTGGTAAATAGTGAAACAGTTTACATTGATGTTAACTTACAGCATAATGTTAAAATGACAGAAGAGGTTACAATTCGTGCAAGAAAGCCAATGGGTGATTTAGGTATTGAATTGGAAAAGAAAAATAATGCTGTTGTATCGGATGTTATTTCCTCAGCAACTTTAGCAAAAACACCTGATAGAACTACATCGGACGCATTAAAAAGAGTCAGTGGAGCTAGTGTTCAAGATAATAAATTTGTAATTATTAGAGGTTTAAATGATCGTTACAATGCAGCTTATTTAAACGGTGCACCACTTCCAAGTTCTGAGTCAGATCGTAAGGCGTTTTCTTTTGATATCTTTCCAGTAAATATGTTAGATAATTTAACTATTTTAAAAACTGCTAGTCCTGATTTACCTGGAGAGTTTGCTGGAGGTGTTATAAATATTAAGACAAAAGATATTCCTGAGAATAATTTTCAGTCATTTTCAATAGGTGGTGGTTATAATACCATTACCACTTTTAAAGATCAAACCACTTATTCTGGAGGTAAATTAGATTGGTTGGGTGTGGACGATGGAACAAGAGCATTGTCTAAAGCTATTCCAGATCATAAATCTTTTCCTCTATTGATGAATGATCAAGCTGCATTAGCAAAAACATTTACAACAAATTGGGATTTAAATAATCAGAAGTTTTCACCTAATATGAGTTTTCAATATTCTATGGGGGTAAATAAATCGTTTGGTAAGGATGAGAAAAGAGATTTTGGATTCATAGGTTCTTTGTCTTACAATAAAACGAATAATTATAATGAAACTCAAAGGAGAGCTTTTACGAATGGATCAGGTGTTTCTCAGATTGAGTTTGATCTATTGGATAAAGTTTATTCTACTCAAGTTTTAGCTGGTGGTATGGCGAACTTTTCAGTTAAAATTAATCAACATAATATTATTGGATTTAAGAATCTATACAGTGTAAACTCCGATAATAGAATGATTGCAAGAACAGGTGAGATTAATCCATTGGATGCGAACCCTAATTTGCTTAGATCAAATGCAAGATGGTTTACTCAAAATAATATTTATTCAGGTCAGCTAACAGGAGAGCATTTATTTAAGAAAAATAGATTAAGAGTTGATTGGGTTGGGGGGTATAGTAATATTGTAAGGACTATTCCTAATTTAAGAAGATCAATCTATAGTAGATCAAAATATTTGAATGACCCTCAAAATCCGGTTGCAACTGACACTATGTATAGTGCAAACATCTCTTCTTCGAGTGTTGGACCTGATTATGGTGGAGGAATGTTCTTTTCAACAAACAAAGAAAATATAGCGAGTTTAAAAGCAAGTATATCTTATCATTTAGATACAATTGCAGGTATTGCTACTGAATTGAAAATAGGTGGAATGTATCAATCAAGACATAGAGATTTTGCTGCTAGACAGTTGGGGTATACTAAATTTGGCGCTCCAGGTGGCAGTACTAATTTTGATCAAAATTTATTATATCAACCAGAAGATTCAATTTTTCAACCGCAAAACATGGGATTAATTAAACCAGGAGTTGGAGGTTTTAAATTAACAGATGGAACAAAATTAACTGATGCCTATCAAGCTAGTTCAAGTTTAACAGCAGGCTATATTTCGTTAGACAATAAGTTTCATAAAAAATTCAGATTAATTTGGGGAGCAAGAGCTGAATATTTTGTGCAACAGTTGAATGCGACGAGAAATGATAAAAGTGCTTTAGTAATAAATACTAAAAAATTAGAAATTTTACCTTCGTTTAATTTTGTTTATTCAGCTTCAAAAAGACAAAATTTAAGATTAAGCGGATCTCAAACTCTAAATCGCCCTGAGTATAGAGAATTAGCTCCATTTGCTTTTTATGATTTTAATACTCAATTTGTCTTGTCTGGTAACGATTCTTTAAAAAGAGCAAAAATCACAAATTTTGATTTGCGTTATGAATGGTTTCCAGGAAAAAATCAATTGATTTCAGGTTCATTATTCTATAAATATTTCGAAAATCCTATTGAACAAGTTGCAAGACCAGATGTTGCAAATGAAATTTCATATAAAAATGCTCCTTATGCTAAAAATTATGGTATTGAATTAGAGTTTAGAAGTATTATTGGATATTTAATTAATTCTGATTCAGCGTCATTTTTAAATAATTTAACTGTTTTTAGTAATTTATCAATTATCCGTTCTGTAGTTGATGTTTCAAAAAATATTGGAACAGCATATCAAACAAGACCTTTACAAGGACAATCACCTTATGTATTTAATGGTGGTGTAATGTTTGAAGATAAAAATCATAAAATGTCATATACATTAAATGTAAACAGAGTAGGGCAAAGAATTTATATTTTAGGTAGTATTTCTCAGCCCGATATTTGGGAGAAAAGCAGAACATTTTTGGATTTTCAAATTGCTAAATCTTTCTTGGAAGAAAAATTAGAAGTTAAATTTAATATTCAAAATATTTTAGCTCAAAAATTGATTTTTTATCAAAACAATTATACTTTAACAGATAGTCCAAAAGGATTTAGAAAAGCTACTAATGCAGTTTTAATTGGGGATAGTCAAAACAAAAATGGTTACAGTGAAAAAATTGATGATACAATTTGGTCAACAAAGTTTGGACAAACATTTTCATTTGTTGTAGTTTATAAGTTTTAAAAATAATTTAATCATATTCTAAGGTCTCTAGTAACTAGAGGCCTTTTTTATTTTTACACCTATGTTAATTTAAAATCAATTTTCTTAACATTAAGTTAACTATTTCTTCTTTGTTTCATAGCTTGTACTTAACCCATTTATTACTTTAAATTCCAAAATTTGCAGCGTACAATTTAAAGTTAATTTACAATTTAAAAAATCGATGAAAATGAAAAAAATTTATTTAACAGCAATTATTGCATCACTTTACAATATAGTGTTAAGTCAAGGGTTTTTAGTTCCTACTACTTACAGAGGAGCTTTTGCACCTGCGCCAACGGCACAATGGACGGATACTTGGACAAACTTTGATCCTCAAAATGCAACGTACCCAACAGCTAACGTTACAGTGACAACAAGTATTACAAATAATACGACATGGACTTCAAATAATACTTATTTATTGTCAGGACAGATTTATGTTAAAAATGGAGCTACTCTAACAATCCAACCAGGAACTCATATCTTGGGTGACAAAAGCGTTGCTGGATCAGGTCTTTTTGTAACTCAAGGTTCTAAATTAGTTGCTGAAGGAACAGTTTCTCAGCCAATCGTATTTACATCTAATCAACCAGCAGGACAAAGAGCTTTAGCTGATTGGGGTGGTGTAATCTTAATGGGTAGAGCAAGTAATAATAATCCTGGAGGAATTGCTAATATTGAAGGAATAGCTCCAACTGCTGATACTCAATTTGGAGGAGGTACTACTACATATGATGATAATGATAATTCTGGAGTGTTGAAATATGTTCGTATTGAATTTGGTGGTTATGTATATGCTCCGAACAAAGAAATCAATGGTTTAACATTTGGTGCTGTTGGTCGTGGAACTACTATTGATTATGTTCAAGTTTCTTTTGCTAATGATGATGCATTTGAATGGTTTGGTGGAACAGTTAATTGTAGACACTTAGTTTCTTATAGAAATTTAGATGATGAATTTGATACAGATAATGGTTTTTCAGGTCATGTTCAGTTTTGTTTATCTGTAAGAGATCCTCAAATTTCTGATAATCCAACAGTTTCAACTTCTGAAGGGTTTGAATCAGATAATGATGCATCAGGTGATAATAATACACCTCAAACATCTGCAATTTTTTCTAATATCACTTTTGTAGGACCATTAAGAGGTAATACAGCTGCAACAGTAGCGACTGGTTATAGAAGAGGAGCTAGAATTAGAAGAAATTCAGGTTTAAAAGTATACAACTGTTTGTTTTTGGATGATTTAAGAGGAGTTCATATTGATGGAGCATACTGTGAGCAAAACGCAGGTGCAGGTAGTTCTTTATTAGCGTCTTCAAACAACTATACAGGTACCGATGTAAGTCACACTACTACAGATGTATTGAAATATAAAAACAATGTGATTGCAGGTTATTTAACTAACTATTCAACTGAAAGAAATTCTGGAAGTACATTTGATGTTAAAACTTGGTTTGGTGCAAACAATAATGATTCTTTAGCTTCTTCTGCGAATATCTTAGTGAACCCTTATGGAGATAATGGAGATTTCATTACAAATGTGGATTTCAGACCTTCTAATGGATCTATTGCATTAACTAATTATGCATTTACTGATGCAGCTTTAACTCCAAGTGTTATTTTTGCTCCAGTTGCTACAACTGCAATCTCTTATTGTGTTGGTCAAACTGCTTCAGCTTTAACTGCTACAGCAACGGCTGGTAATACTATTAAATGGTATACTGATGCTACAGGGAGTACTTTAGTTACAAACTTAGTTCCTTCTACAGTAACTGCAGGTGTGTTTACTTATTATGCTGCTCAAGCAAACTTAACAGGAATTGAAGGTCCAAGAACATTAGTTACTGTTACTGTTCATGCTAATCCAACTGCTCCAGTTATTACTGCAAATGGTTCTACATCATTATGTACTGGAACATCAGTTGATTTAACTTCTGATCAAACTTCTAACAATGTTTGGTCTACAAATGCAACTACACAAACAATTACTGTTTCTACTTCAGGTACTTACAGCGTTGTTTATACAGATGCTAACCAATGTTCAGCTACATCTAATACAATTACAGTTAACGTAAGTAACGCCCCACTTCCTACAGTTCAGGCTACAGGTTCTTTATCATTATGTCAAGGTGATTCAGTTGTATTAACAGCATCTACATCTGATTCTTACTTATGGTCTCCAAATGGTGAAACAACTCAATCTATTACAGTTCACACTGCGGCTACATATTATGTAACCACTACAAATGCAAATGCATGTGACGGTGTTGGTCAGTCTGCTAATGAAGTTGTTGCTGTTACTCCTCAACCAACTGCAAGTGCAACTTATGTAATTAACAATGGAAATACAATTGTATTCACAAATACATCTACTTCAGCAACTTCTTACTCTTGGGATTTTGGAGATTTTAACTCTTCTTCAGCTCAAAACCCAACTCACGTTTTTGCTGATTTCAATAACTACACAGTTGTTTTAACTGCTATTAACGGCGGATGTCATGATACAATTTCTTTCAATATCGCTAACTTATCAGTTAAAGAATTAGCTAAAGATAATTCTATGACAGTAAGCATCTTCCCTAATCCAATGACTGAAATGGGAACAATCTTAGTTGATGTTAAAGAATTCTCTCCAATTTCAATTGTGATTACTGATAACAAAGGTGCAATTGTAAATGAAGTACTAAATCAAAATTTAGAAGCAGGTAAACATGAAATTTCATTGGATACTAATAACTTCGAAAATGGTTTATACTATGTAATCGTTAGAACTTCAAAATCTAACAACATTACTAAAATCAATGTGATTAAATAATCGATTCGATTTAAAATACGAAAGCCGTTCCCATGAGTGGGAA
>CANGHX010000104.1 GCA_947453715.1 Flavobacteriales bacterium
GTAAAGTGGTTTGGAGAATTTAAAAAATTTAAAAGTAGCAACAATGATCGTTATCCTTTAGATTACGATAAAAAGTTAGCCGATATCAATGAAATTCTTCCTGATTTACAGAGTGAAATTGAATTGAAGGCAAATCAAGTTCCATTTGAACCAAGAATGGTGAAAAATGTGAGTTCTAAAAATGATGAATATTTCCCAATGATTTCGCCTGATAACGAGATTATGTTTTTCACGAGAAAAGATACTTTAGATAAAAAACAATCAGGAATGGCTGTAGTTGTTCATGAGAATTTCACATTTTCTCAACGACCAAATGTTGCAGAATATTTTGACAATGGAAAACCATTGAAAGCACCGTTTAATGATGGTACATTTACAAGTTATGGAGCTGCTACAATGTCTGTCGATAATAAGGAAATGATTATTTGTGCTTGTAAACAAACGCAGGTAAGTGGTCAAAATTATTTGAATTGTGATTTGTATAGAACAGAATATGAAAGAGTTGGTTCAGGATGGCAAGATTATACCTGGACTAAACTTGAAAGTTTAGGAGATAAAATTAATACAGCCAATGGATGGGAAGGTCAACCAACTTTGTCACCTGATGGGAATACATTGTATTATACTGTTATGCGTCCATCTTCAAGAGATAATGACATCATGGTTGCAACAAAAGGAGCTGATGGTAAATGGGGGAATGTAAAACCGTTCATCTATAATAGTAATGGAAAAGATAAAAGTCCATTCTTACATCAAGATAGTGAAACCTTGTATTTTGTATCAAATGATGCTGAAAAATTAAAAGGTGTTGGAGGATTAGATATTTATTATTGTAGATGGGATGCGAATACGAACAACTGGTCTAAACCTAAAAATATTGGTTATCCAATTAACTCGATTGATGATGAGTTAGGAATTTTTGTTTCTACAGACGGAACGTTGGCATACTATTCTTCACGTCAAGGAGGAAACTGGAATATTTATTCGTTTGACTTGTATGAAGAAGCAAGACCAACAGGTGTAACTATCTTGAAAGGTGATTTAAAAGATGAAAATGGAGAACCGATTAAAGGAGCTGAAATTGAGGTAGCTTATGCTGGAACAGGTGAAGTAACTAAAGTGAAAGTGAATGGAAATGATGGGCATTTTGCTACAGTTGTAAAAAACACGACTAAACAAGATGTAATGGTTACAGTGAAAAAAGAAGGTTATGCCTTTGATTCAAAATTAATTACAAAAGAAGAATTAGAAAAAACGATTCCGACAAAACCTGCTGTTTCAAAACCAACAGAAACAGCTTCTGTAAATCCTAAGACGGAAGCTAAAAAAGATGGTAAAGAAAATAAAGATCAAAAAGAAACGAAAGGAAATGCAAAGGAAACGGCTAAAACGAATGCGAAAGAGAATAAGCAAAATCCAGTGAAAGAAACGGAAGTAAAAACAGATGTCGCAGAAGTAGTTCGTCCGAAAGATGTGTCTATCAGAAACAATGATTTATTAGTGAAAGAAATTAAAGTTGGAGCAGCTTATACGATTAACGATATCTTATTTGCAACCAATTCTTATGATTTAAATGATCGTTCGAAATTTATTTTGAAACAATTTTCACGTTTCTTAATTGAAAATCCGACTGTCACCATAATGGTTCAAGGACATACAGATGATCAAGGTGATGATCAACAAAACTTATTGTTATCCGAAGGTCGTGCGAATGCTGTGAAATTGTATTTAATTACTTGCGGAATTGATGGAAGTCGTTTGAAATCTAAAGGTTTCGGTGAAACAATGCCAAAATTAGACAATACAACTGAAGCAAATAGAGCGAAAAATAGACGTACAGATTTCTTGATTGAGAAGATATAATTTGATTGTAGATTACAGATTACAAATTATAAATTGCAAATTGGTAGATTTCAAATTTTGAATTAGAAGATTTTTCGGCTTTCTATTTCAGGTTGATTTGATTCTAATCTAAATGAATATGTGATTGAATTTTGTTGATGTTCAATTACTTTACCATCCAATTGTTCTAAGAAACTTTCTTGTAAATCTGTTCTTTTCTCGTCATTTTCAAATAATTTATTTAAAGTTGAATCAAGTTGAATATTGATCATTGATTTTTCAATGCTTACACTTATTTTAAGCGTATCTTCTAGTTTTAATTTAGAAGTGATGTAAAAGAAATTGGCAATGCATTCATGGATAAATAATCCAAAAGGAACAGCTTGTTTGATGTGGATGTCATTTATGATTTGGCAATCAATTGAAATATTTGGATGTATATATGTTCCATTTTCATTGAGATTATAACTTTCGATTATTTCAGTTACGTATCTTTTAATGGGGATAAAGAATCCGTTTATTTTGTAAGATTGATGATGATGAGCTAAAGCAATCGTGTGAATTGCATGCCATGTTTCTTGTTGGATGAAATTGAAATCTTCAGCAATTGAATTTTCACTTTTTAATTTAATTAAAGAGCTAATGATGCTGAGATTATTTTTTAATCGATGTTGGATTTCAGCTAGAAGAATTTCTTTTTCTTTCGTTTTTTCACGCTCAAGTTGATTCAATTTACTTTCATCTGAAATTAATTCTTCAAGTAATTCCAGTTTTCTCAAATTTGATTTGATTATGTAATAAATAAAATACGATACCGCTAGTAATGATAATATCAAGTTTGATTTAAACATGATCTCAACTTGTTCTTCTTTTAGTGCTTGATTTTCGAACAATTTATAATCTGTGAAAACATTGATACAGGCAAGTAAAATAATAATGAACGTTTGTAAAAAGACAATTTTACGATCCTTTTTTGTTCTAAAATCAAATAAATTAGCAATGCCCAGGAATAAAGGGAAATAATATAGATACGATCCAGAATCAATTCCTGCATATGAGTCAAAATAAAATATCCCAAAAGAAATAATGGAATACAAATAAGAAATAGCGACTTTGTATTGATTGATATAATTAAAAAGGATTGTAAAAAGAGAGAATACACTAAAGCAAATAAGTAAGACTCCAGAAAAAGTGTCGTTTACATTAAGATTTGTAATACCTGAGATTAAAAAAACAACTGATGCGATTAATGTAAAGACATTTAAAAGTCCAATCTTATTTTTTTGATCATCTGATAATGAATCGTGAATTCCTATTTCTGAAATTTTCAAAAGCCTAAAATATGATAGTTTATTTTCAGCTAAGGTAACTAATTTCGATTTTTAAAATGCTATTTTGGAGACATTAAAATCTACAAGTTCATCTATCCCAGGTAAATTACCACTTTCTGAATATTGCCAATGTAAAATTCGCTGATCATCGATGCATTCTGGTTTTCTTGAATAAGCAGCAATCCAAAATTTATAGTCTTTAAAATAGTCTTTAAATTTTGTGTCAAAGAAATGATAGGATGTGTAAATAATAGGTCGCATTCCAGATTTTTTCTCGACTTCTTTTAACCAGATTTCCATCTTTTTACGAAGATCTTCATCAGAAATTCCTTCTGTTTCAACATCAAGAACTGGAGGAAGATCAACTTCTCTTTTTTTCCAATGATTTAAAAAATGTTCAGCTTGAGGTAGAGGTGCATCTTTAGGTGTAAAGAAATGATAAGCACCGTTTGGAATTCCTTTATTATTCAACGTTTTTCTATTTTCATACCATCTCGTATCTAAATGTGAATTACCTTCTGTAGCCTTACAGTAAACGAATTGAATGATTGTATCGAATTTTTCATCGTCAAGCAATACTTTCCAATCAATTTCTCCTTGATGATGTGAAATGTCAATTCCAAATGACTCGAATCCTTTTGGAATCTGATGAACAAAATTATTTTTGTTGATTTTTTTATGTGAACTAGGAATGAAAAACCATCCAATTCCTGAAATCACAAAAATGATCAATAGCCAAATTGCAATTTTTCCTCCAGAAGATTTCTTCTTTGATTTATTAGTTTTTCGTTTTTGTTTGGCCATAATTTTTATTGCTCGTTTACTGAATTCTGATGTAAACTAAAAAAGCTCCTCAAATTGAGAAGCTTTAAATGTATATAGTTGAGTACTATTTTTTAGCAGCTTGAGCAGCCAAAGAAGCAGCACTTCTTTTTTCTCTAATACGAGCAGATTTACCTGTTCTCTCACGGAAGTAGAATATACGAGCACGACGAACAAATCCTCTTTTGTTAATTACGATGTCCTCAATGAAAGGAGAAGCAATTGGGAAGATACGCTCAACACCAATGTTTCCAGACATTTTACGAACTGTGAAAGTTTCAGTAACACCTGAACCACGACGTTGAATCACAACACCTTGGTATTGCTGAATACGCTCTTTGTTACCTTCTTTAATTTTATATGAAACAGTTACAGTATAACCACTTTTGAAAAAAGGGAAGTTTTTTACTTCAACTAATTCGTTCTCAATTTGTTTTAAAATATCCATGACTCTTAATTTCTATATTTCCGCGTAATTCGGGGTGCAATATTACGAATAATTTCTCAGTTTCAATAAAAAAACAATAAAAAATGTGAAATTATTTTACTTTCGCTGTAAATTTAAGGTTTATTAGTGTTTTAGATGTATTATTTGAAATTTTTATTTTAAATTCATATTTCATTTTAGTATGTTTAATGAAGATTTTGTCTTAATAGATGGAGAAAATAATTATTGGAAGAAAAGATAAAGTAGATTTACCCGATTTTGGATTGGAGAATATACATGTGAAAGTAGATTCAGGTGCTTATTCTTGTTCAATCGATTGTCACTACTATCAGGAAATTGAAAAAGATGGGCGGAGAGTATTAGAAGTAATTTTTTTAGAAGATAATCATCCTTTGTATACAGGTGATAGATATTATTTTCCCTTGTATAGATTGAAAAGAGTGAAATCATCAATTGGTAAAGTTCAAGATCGGTTTTTTATTCAAGGTAAAATTGTGGTATTTGGAAAGGAGTACGAAACAGAATTCTCTTTATCTAAACGTCATGAGATGAAAAATCCAATTTTAATAGGTCGAAAATTATTGAATAAAGAATTTTTGGTAGATTCATCATTGGTTAATTTGTCCTATAAAAACAAAAAGAAAGTAGCGAAATAAAAGGTATATATATACATTCGCAAAATAACAAATAAGAAGCGTTATCGCATTACAATAAATAGAAGGAGAATAGATGAAAATTGCCATATTATCACGTAACCCAAATTTGTATTCTACACAACGATTAGTAGAAGCTGCTCGAAGTAGAGGACATGAAGCGAATGTGATTGATCATTTAAAGTGTAACATCGAAATTGAGCAGACTGGACCATCATTGTATTATGGTGATCATTATTTAGAAGGATATGACGCTGTTATTCCTCGAATTGGTGCATCAGTTACTTTTTACGGTACTGCAGTTGTTCGTCAATTTGAAATGATGGAAGTTTTCTCAGCAGTTGGTTCGAGAGGAATTATTCATTCTAGAGATAAATTAAGATGTTTACAAGTTCTTTCCCGTGAAGGATTGGGACTGCCAAAAACTGTTTTTACGAATTATTCAAGAAACGTTGAACATGTTGTTGAATCAGCAGGTGGAGCTCCAGTTGTTTTAAAATTATTGGAAGGAACTCAAGGTTTAGGTGTTGTTTTGGCTGAAAATCAAAATGCAGCTCAATCAGTATTGGAAGCATTTAATGGTTTGAAAGCGAGGGTAATTGTTCAGGAATTTATAAAAGAAGCAAAAGGAGCTGATGTAAGAGCGTTTGTTGTTGATGGAGAAGTTGTTGGAGCAATGAAACGTCAAGGTAAACCAGGTGAATTCCGTTCAAATTTACACCGTGGTGGAAGTTCTAGAATTATCGAATTAACAGATGAAGAAAAAGATACAGCAATTCGAGCTGCTGCAACAGTTGGTTTAGGTATTGCTGGTGTTGATTTATTGCAATCTGAAAGAGGTCCGTTGGTATTAGAAGTAAATTCATCTCCAGGATTAGAAGGAATAGAGAAAACAACGGGTACTGATATTGCTGGAAAAATCATTCAATACATTGAACGAAACGTTAAAAAATGAATCTAAAACATAAAAAGGTTGTTATTCTGAATGAAGAAATTCATCCAGGAAGAGGGGCTCAATTAAATTTAGAAGTAGCACATTTACATACGCATACACCTGTACAAGTTCCCGTTATTGTGGAGCGTGGAAAGGTGGATGGACCGGTTGTTTTATTGATGGCAGGAATGCACGGAGATGAAATAAACGGTATGGAAATTATTCGTCGAATCATTCGAAAAGGATATAATAAACCAACAGAAGGTATTATTATATGTATACCTGTTTTTAATATTTTTGGATTTTTGAACGTTATGCGTGTTCTTCCTGATGGTCGGGATTTGAATCGTAGTTTTCCAGGAGCAAAAAATGGATCTTTAGCAAGTCAATTTGCTTACCATTTTATGAAGGAAATAGCTCCAAAAGTTGATTATGTAATCGATTTTCATACGGGATCTGCGCAACGTAATAACATGGCGCAAATTCGTTGTGTATTTAAGGATAATGCGAGCATGGAGTTGGCTAGGATTTTTAATCCACCATTTATTATCCATTCAGCTTATATCGCAAAATCTATTCGTGAATCGATGAATAAAAGAGGTAAAAAGATTCTTTTATTTGAAGGTGGTAAAACGAATAGTATTGAAGAAGGAATTGTAAAAGAAGGTGTTGATGGAATTAAACGCTTTTTGAATCATTTAAATATGCGTTCATTTAAAGAAGTTGGTAATCAACGTCATCCAGTTTATATAAAAGAGCACAAATGGCTAAGAGCTCCTAATTCAGGAATGTTTCAAACAGCTGTAAAAAATGGTGATAAAGTTGAGATGGGAACTATTTTAGGTATGGTGACGGATCCATTTGGTAAAATTGAGAAAAGAATTAAATCTCCTATGGAAGGTTACGTTTTTTGTATCAATGAATCGCCAGTTGTGAATAAAGGTGATGCCATTTTTCATATCGGAGAAAAAGTAGAATATCTATAAGTATTTATAACGCAAAGCTAGAATACAAAGAGATTTATTAGTTTTGCACGACTAAACGAAAAAAATACAATGTCAGTACATTCTGAAATAAAAAAAGTAACAACACATACGTTACAAGAAATGAAAAATACTGGTCGTAAAATTACGATGTTAACAGGTTACGATTTTTCTATGGCTCGAATCATTGATACTGCTGGAATAGATGTTATTTTGGTGGGAGATTCAGCTTCAAATGTAATGGCGGGACATGAAACAACATTACCAATCACATTAGATCAAATGATTTATCATGCTTCTTCAGTTGTTAGAGCTGTAAATAGAGCGTTGGTTGTTGTAGATATGCCGTTTGGTTCTTATCAAGGAAATTCGAAAGAGGCATTATCTAGTGCAATTCGTATTATGAAAGAGTCGGGAGGTCACTCTGTGAAAATGGAAGGTGGAATTGAAATCATCGAATCGATTAAACGTATTTTAACAGCTGGAATTCCAGTTATGGGACATTTAGGTTTAACTCCTCAATCTATTTATAAATTCGGAACTTACGTTGTTAGAGCGAAAGAAGAGGAAGAAGCAAATCGTTTGATTGAAGATGCAAAAGCATTGGAAGCAGCTGGTTGTTTTGCGATTGTTTTAGAAAAAATTCCGGCACATTTAGCTAAATTAGTTGCTGAAACTGTTCAAATTCCGATTATTGGAATTGGAGCAGGAAATGGAGTAGATGGTCAAGTTTTAGTTGTTCACGATATGTTAGGAATTAATAATGAATTCAGTCCACGTTTCTTGCGTAAATACAACAATCTGTACGAACAAATGATGAAAGCTTTTCAAGAATATATTTCAGATGTTCAGTCTGGAGATTTTCCAAATGAGAAAGAGCAATATTAGTTTCTTTAGTCAATAGTTATTAGTTAATAGTCAATAGTGATGATTATTAATAATCTAAAATTTGCGGACTGAGCGTAGTCGAAGTCCAAAATCTAAAATTTTAAAAAGGTGCTTGAAATATTACATGAAGATAATCACGTTATTGTAGTCAATAAAAAGGCTTCAGATATTGTTCAGGCGGATAAAACGCAAGATCGAACTTTGGGCGATGATGTGAAAGATTATATCAAAGAAAAATACGATAAACCGGGAGCGGTGTTTTTAGGTGTTGTTCATCGTTTAGATCGTCCAACGAGTGGAGCGCTTGTTTTTGCTAGGACTTCTAAAGGGTTGACTCGTTTAAATGAGCAGTTCAGAGAGCGAAATACAAAAAAAACGTATTGGGCAATTGTAGAAAAAGAACCGAAAGAGAAAACGGGTAATTTGGTTCATTTCTTAAAAAAGAACGAAAAACAAAATAAATCATACGCTAGTTTAGAAGAGACACCTGGGTCGAAAAGAGCTTCTTTGGAATATAAATTGATTGATAAATCAGATAAATATTTTTTATTAGAAGTTGAGTTACATACTGGACGTCATCATCAAATTCGTTCTCAATTATCAACAATCGGTTGTATTATAAAAGGAGATGTTAAATACGGAGCAAAACGATCAAATCCTGATGGATCAATTTGTTTACACGCACGCTATTTGGAAATAAATCACCCTACAACTAAGGAGCTAATTAAGATAACAGCACCAGTTCCTAATGAACCAATTTGGAAGTTTTTTGAAGAAAGAAATTAAAATAATACTAAGTTTTAGTTAAGGCCGACAATTTAATTGTTGGCCTTTTTTTTGTTTCCCTCCTTGAGGAGGGATTAAGGGAGGTGATAGCGAAAATTTTGATGATCCCTCACCATAATCCACTCCTGATTTAAATTCTGGACAAGCTATCATGGGAGGGAATAGTATTTATTAAAAAAAAAATAACTTATTCATAATTAGATTTTTACGGCTTTAATAAAAAATATTTTAAAAATAAATAGTACTATGTATTGCATAATACTAAATAAAACATATATCTTTGTATAAACTATTTGAGATATGAGTTTAGAAAATACACAAGCTCAAATGCGAAAAGGAATTTTAGAATTTTGCATTCTTTCCATATTAGAAAAGAAAGAAGCATATCCTTCCGAAATACTCGAAACATTAAAAGAAGCTAAATTAATTGTAGTGGAGGGAACATTGTATCCTTTGTTGACACGATTGAAAAACTTGGAGTTGCTAGCTTACCGTTGGGAAGAATCGAATTCAGGACCGCCAAGAAAGTATTTTACTTTGACCGATGAGGGAAAGAAGTTCTTGGAAGGTTTAAAGAAAACTTGGTCAGAATTAAATTCAGCAGTTACAACCATTATTAAATAAGGAAATCATGAAGAAAACAGTTTCAGTAAATATAAAAGGCATAAATTTCTTAATTGAAGAAGATGCTTATGAATTACTTCAATCATATATGAAACGCTTAGAAATAAGTTTGAAAAATGAGCAGGGGAGTAAAGAGATAATTGAAGATATCGAATATAGAATAGCCGAACTGTGTGGATTGGCTTTAACTTCAAATAAACAAGTGGTTGAACTAGAAGATATCGAAAACATCTTAGCGACATTAGGTCAGCCAGAAGAATTTGTTGATGAAACTTCGGAATCATTTCAGGAAGAAAAAACACAGCCATCGACTGAGAATTTGAACGATGTTAAAAAAGGTAAACGATTGTTTAGAGATGTTGAGAATGGTAAAGTTGCTGGGGTTTGTAGTGGTTTGGCAAGTTATTTCTCAGTGGACGTAATTGTTTTTCGAATTCTATTTTTAGTCTTCTTCTTCTTTGGTGGTTTTAGTATTCCATTGTATATTATTCTTTGGATTGTAACCCCAAAAGTAAATTCATCAATTGACCGTTTGAGAATGCAGGGTAAACCAATCACGGTTGATTCTGTGAAAGAAGAAGTGGAAGCTGCTGCAAATAGACTTGGGAATGAAACTAAATCTTTTGCTAATAAATTGAGAAACAATGATGAGCTGTCTGATCGAATCTCTTCAATAGGAAGAGTCATTTCAATTGTTGTTGGAATAGGTATGGTTGTATTTGGAGGATCAATTTTAGTTTCATTAATTGTTTTTGGTGTATTTGATATGGCCTTTATTCCTGCTCAAACGGATCAAGGATTTATGTCTCTGTCTTATTTGAGTACTTTGGTAATAGAGAATGATGTTGATGTGTTTTGGATGCGTCTTTGTGCTTTTACTGTTGGTTTCTCTGTCGTATTATTCTTGTTCCTTTTAGGTTCTAAATTAATTTTTAGATTAAAAAGCAAGTGGACGAAATATGTGTTAAGTACATTGTTCTTCATTGGATTAGTCGGGGTGATTGTTTGTTCCGTGATTGGTGTAAAAGTAGGAAGAGAAATGACTATCAAAGGTGAAGTTCAACGAAAAGTAGCAGATGTATATGCTAATGAATTGATCGTAGAACCACAAGTTGTCAAAAATAGTTTCGGAGAAGATTTTGTTGTGAAAAATGGAAGTTTCGAAGGGTTTGTAGCGATCAAAAAAGGAAGAGTTAAAGAATCTGAAATCAATTTTATATATAAAACTTCAGCTGATACATTGTATCATGTTTATCAGGAATTAAGTGCAAGAGGTTATACGCATAACAATGCCGTTTAT
Organism: Flavobacteriales bacterium; assembly: GCA_947453715.1. GTDB lineage: Bacteria > Bacteroidota > Bacteroidia > Flavobacteriales_D > Crocinitomicaceae > CAIUKX01. Next base: position 10,612 of record CANGHX010000104.1, read on the forward strand.
AAAGCTAAAAGAATTAATCATGCAGTTGTGTTAAATGGCAATAAAATGTTTGTTCATACGGATTATGATTTTCCAATCAAAGATAAATTAAGAGATCAAGA
>CANGHX010000105.1 GCA_947453715.1 Flavobacteriales bacterium
GGATGGTTTCAAAGATAGAATCAACTACTCTAAACCATGAGTAATAGCTTAAAAATAGCAATCATTGGAGATTATAATTTTACGTATAATTCTCACCAAGCGACAAATTTATCGATTGATCATTCTTCGCGATTCTTAGATATTGAAATTAGCTATTATTGGATTAAAGTAAACGAGGCCGCTCAGTTAAAACCACAAACTTTCGAGCAATATGATGGTGTGTGGATCTCACCAGGTCCTTTTAGAAGTATATTTTTCTTAAATGGAATTATAGATAATTTATTGAAATTAAAAATTCCGGTTTTACTCACGGGAGAATCTTATAAAGCGTTGATTGAAGTTATAATTAATAGAAATCAATTAAACTCGAATGGTGAAAAGTTAATTTCCGATAATTTAGTGGAAGGCCAACAGTTTGAGCGATTAATGATTATACCTCATTCGAAAGAATTCATAAAAATTTACGACAATCACAATACGCTTGAATTAACTTCATCTCGATATAGCTTGTACCCTCAATTAATAGAAGTCTTAACTGAAAACCATATTGATATCGAGGCTTATAATCAATTTGAAGAACCTGAAGTAATTAGTATAAAAGAACATCCTTTTTTCTTGGCATGTGGTTATTGTCCACAAATTTCATCAACTAGAGATATTGCTCATCCTTTAATTTACACTTTTATTAAAGCATGCAGAGCCTTTTCTTCGAATGTTATTACAGAAATTAATACTGAAGGTTTAGATTAAAATAAACTTTCATCGTTTTTCATTTTCTCAAAAACTTCATCAATAATTAAATCCTTACTTTCTGCTGCTTTTACTGCAAGAAAATCACATCTTTCATTTTCTTTGTGACCTGAATGACCTTTGACCCAATGAAAATGCAATTCAAATTTTTCAGCAACATTCATATAACGCATCCAAAGATCTTGATTCTTTTTTCCTTTAAAACCTGTTTTTTTCCAATTATAAATCCAACCTTTTGTAATGCTATCTATCACATATTTTGAATCAGAATAGATATGAATTGGATGCAGATTTGTTTTCATAGATTCCAAAGCAACAATTACTGCAAGTAACTCCATTCTATTATTTGTAGTTAATCGAAAACCAGCTGAGATTTCTTTTTCTACATTATTGAAACGCATTACAACTCCAAAACCTCCATTACCAGGGTTCCCTTTTGCTGCACCATCTGTATAAATTTGAACATTCATATAGTAAAGATAAAAATAAACATCTTTTAAATTAAACAAGGCGTGCTATTTAATTTCAAATCATGGACTAGTCAATCAAATCATCTATCGTTTAAAAAGTATTATTTGTCGAATAATTAAAAAAATATCACATTATTAGGAATACAAGAATGATTTTTTCAAATTTCTACCAATGAATCAAAAAGATCTATTAAATGTAAAATAATACTGAGTAAACAACTAGAAAAATAAATTCTACGTGTTTTTACTTAGGTATAAGAATGCATGATTGACTCGATTCTGTGTTTTATAATTAACAAGTTACAATTAAATTTGTTAAACAAAACAAGAAAGTATTTCATCATATATATACTAAACTCTTTTTTCAGTGAATAGTGGTTAGGTTAAGTTAGCAGAAAGCGATTCGATCCCTCGAATCGCTTTTTGATTTTATATACACCATAATCAATGTTCAATTCTTGAAATGTTAAAAAACATAAAAAGTTCTTAATTTCACTAGAAAAAGAGCTGAAAATATAACAACTCTCAATAAAATACGTTAATTTTGTAACGCAAAAAATAATCAAAAAATTATACATACTATGGCTGAAGTAATGAATGACCTAGGAATACAAGAAATTTTAGCTCAATTTGGAATTGACGAAGTAAACAATGGCGCTTCAATGGGAAGTAAATGGTTTAAAACTCGTGGTGAAAGAATTGATTCAATTTCTCCTGTAGATGGAAAATTAATTGCATCTGTTAATTCTGCAACCGAAGCAGATTATGAAGCAGTAATCTTAAAAGCACAAGAAGCTTATAAAGTTTGGAGAACAATTCCAGCACCTAAAAGAGGTGATATCGTTCGTCAATTAGCTGATCGTTTACGTTTCTATAAAGATTCTTTAGGAAAATTGGTTTCTTATGAAATGGGGAAATCATTACAAGAAGGTCTAGGAGAAGTTCAAGAAATGATTGACATCTGTGATTTCGCAGTAGGTTTATCAAGACAATTATACGGTTTAACTATGCATTCTGAACGTCCAGGACACAGAATGTATGAACAATATCATCCAATTGGAATTGTAGGAATTATTTCTGCATTCAACTTCCCAGTTGCTGTTTGGAATTGGAATACAGCTTTAGCTTGGGTTTGTGGTGATGTTTGTGTATGGAAACCATCTGAAAAAACACCTATTACAGCAATTGCTTGTCAACAAATTACAAAAGAAGTATTCGAAGCAAATGGAGTTCCTGAAGGAGTTTCTTGTGTAATCATTGGTGGAGCTGAAATCGGAAAATTAATGGCTGAAGACACGCGTGTTCCTTTAGTTTCTGCTACAGGTTCAACAAGAATGGGTAAATCTGTTGGTGCTGCAGTTGGTGCTCGTTTAGGAAAATCATTATTAGAATTAGGAGGAAACAATGCAATCATTATTACTCCAACAGCTGATTTAAAAATGGTTGTTCCAGGTGCAGTATTTGGAGCAGTTGGTACTGCTGGACAAAGATGTACTTCTACTCGTCGTTTAATTGTTCATGAAGAAGTTTACGACAAAGTAAAAGAAGCTTTAGTTAGCGCTTACAAACAAATTAGAATTGGAAATCCATTAGATGAAAACAATCACGTTGGGCCACTTATCGATACACAAGCAGTAGACTTATATTTAGCTGCATTGAAACAAGCGGAAGCAGAAGGGGCTAAAATCATCGTTGAAGGTGGTGTTTTAACAGGAGAAGGTTACGAATCAGGATGTTTCGTTAAACCAGCAATCGTTGAAGCTGACAATAGCTTCACAGTAGTTCAACATGAAACATTTGCTCCAATTTTATACTTATTAAAATATTCGGGAAGCGTTGAAAATGCAATTAAAATTCAAAATGGTGTTCCACAAGGATTATCTTCAGCAATCATGACAAACAGCTTAAAAGAATCTGAATTATTCTTATCGTATGCTGGTTCTGATTGTGGTATCGCAAACGTAAACATCGGAACTTCTGGTGCAGAAATTGGTGGTGCTTTCGGAGGTGAAAAAGAAACAGGTGGTGGACGTGAGTCTGGATCTGACGCTTGGAAAGTTTACATGAGAAGACAAACAAATACAATTAACTATACGGATAGCTTACCTTTAGCACAAGGAATTAAGTTTGAATTGTAAGAAATAGTTTTTTATAAATTTAGAAAGCCATGTTCAAATAATGAACATGGCTTTTTTTTAAGATAAAACCAGGAGATAATTAAATATAAAATTTTAAATATCAATTAATTATAAACCCCAATACATAGGTACCTTCTACTCTCAATGTTCTGTTGAAGAGAGATATACTACCCCGCCCGGACTAGTGAATGCAGGTACTGTGGAAGGCTACAAACGCTCCGAAAATTCATTACCCAATGGATGGAAACGTGTTACGTACCAAAGAGGATCAAATGGACCATCCACATTTGCTCCTGGTTATCCCGCCCCCGTGCGATTTGACATCCTATATGACAAGCACTTGATTCTGGATGCAAATGGAGTCGTTCGTTATATCATTGACTACGATAAGTTAATGAAGATTGAAGAGAATGAAAATTAACTTTAATTTTTAAGAATGAGAAGCAAAATGAGAATGATGAAAAAACAAAACGGGAAACATCCTCATTCTGATTCTGTTTCCCGTTCTGTTTTTGTGATCCTAATGATAGAGAGTTCGAACTTTTTAAAGGATTTTCAAATGATCATTAGCTGTTGTATATTAGGTATAGATAAAAACATTTAATTTCTTATATTTGTTAGTGTCAAGTATGTATTGCTAATGTCAAATGATTTAAAAAATGAATTATTCAATGTCCTTTCAGGAAAGAGCGAAGTTAGGTTTGGAGCAATTATCCAAACAATCACCTGTTACCTTAAAGATGGCGATTCACCAAGTTCAGGTTTTGAAGATGAAAAGCACTTCAAAAAACAAGAAGCAAAGAGATTAGAAGATTTTATCACAGAGAGAAATTTGTGGGTAAAACAAATTGATTTTTCTCAATATGTAAGTGAAGGTGCGGAACAAAGAGTCTTTCTAAAAGATGGCGAACATGTTTTGAAATTAAACGATGCTATCTATTATTCTACTTGGAAAGAATATTTATATAATTTACTCCTCCATAATTACTTTTTCCCAGATACAGCATACGAGTTAATAGGTTTTACGAAAGAAAATGATGTGTTGTATGTTGTTGTTCAACAAAACTATGTTTCAATCACGTCTTCAACAGACCTAAATGAAGTTAAGGAGTTTATGAAGTCGAATGGTTTTGTAAATAATCGCAATAATGACTATATTAATTCAGAACTTGGGATAATATTAGAAGACTTACATGATGAAAATGTACTCACCCAAAATGGAATTTTATATTTTATTGATACTGTCTTTTATTTGACAGAAGAATTTTGGAAATGGTCAAGAAACAACCTAAATTGATAAAAGGTCAATAGGATTCAAACCTAAAAGTGTTTATTTTAACACATTTTTCAATTGATTTATTCAAAAAAACACTTAGATACTTGATTTGTAAGGATTTAAACAAAAAAGACCGCCTAAGCGATCTTTTTGTTCTTGTGACCTCTATAGTGGAAAGTTCTAACTTTTTGATGGAGAGTTTGGAGGATGTTTTGGCATCCGAACAGTTATTGAAGAGTTGAATTTCAAATTCTTTTTGTAACTTTCTCACTAAATCAAGTTGTAAATAAAATAATTATTTGACGTAATGAAAGTACTTCTACTTTGTCTATCCATTTTCATATTGTCACCTCTATATGCTCAAAAAAAAGTAACAAATGAAAAAATCTGGACTGTTGCATATTCGCAAAGTGGAAAAGTGCTTACAGAAGGATATCTTATTAATGGTATAAAAGAAGGATATTGGCGTGAATGGGAAACATTGGGTATGCCCACAGGACTTACAAAATGGCCTTGCTTTGATGAATCTCACTTGAAAGATCAATCTCCTGAAAGATTTAATGATCTTATCTATTTTACTGGAATTTATGTTCATGGGAAAAGAAATGGTTCATGGACTTTGATTTATAAACAGTCTCTCCCTTTCAGCGGACCTACTTATGAATATTCTTATGTCATCAATTATCAAAATGGGAAAAAACAGGGTGAATACAAGAAAATAAATACAGAGAAAAGATTATTGAGAGATGGTAGCTATCATATCGATACACTTATGATTGAAGAAGGTATGTATCAAAACGATAAACGCGAGGGGATATGGAAAATATATTCTGATTTTGGAACTGATAGACGTCAAAAATGCAAAGCTACTTTTCACGAAGGAATAGGAACTTTATATAATAAGGATTCATCGGCTGTTTTACTTATGATGGATGAAAAAATCAATGGAACTATTCGAAATGGAACAACTTTTGAATTTAATAATGGACTTCTTATTTCTCAAAAAAGATTTTATGATTTAAGGAAACATGAATATATAGCTACATACAGCGATTCGACTTTTGAATCAAAAAGATATGGCCTAAACGGATTATTAATGGAAAAAGTCCGACGATGGAAAATAGACAACTGTGACACGACAGAAATAACCTCTTATTACAACAACGAAATATCCGCTCAATGTATTCTGACTGATGACATTAGAATAGGAACGTCCTACGATTCGTGGAATGGCGATGAAACAACATTTGTTTTTCGAAATAGTAAAATAGATGGTTCCGATTACATAGAAGAATTTCTTGTAGGATCAGGTCCTTTTTATTACTCTTTTGATCAGGATACTACCATCAAAGGGATAAATATTGAAAGTGTATATGCCAGATACCGTTATAAAAATCACAAATTAGATGGTAAATGCATTCAATATATTGAAAATTCGGATACATTAATCACTTTTGAAGGAAACTACAAAGAAGGTATTCCAGATGGTAAATGGAGATTTTATGATTATGTGAAGTCTTATTCAGATGACAAAGAAATCTATGAAATCAGCAGTTATACTGAAGGCGTTTATGAGAATGGCATCAGGGCAGGTGAATGGATGAGATATTACCCCGATAATTCTCTATCTGGTTCATGTGTATACTCAGATACAGGTTGTAATTGCAATTATTATCTAAAAGACATATATATATCCAGAGGTTTATTAAAGTACAAACACAAACTGGTAATTTCTAAATTTGAATCGAACAGAAACAGTAATGGAACTTTTACAGTTAAAAGATATTTTGCTAATGGAAAACTTATGAGCGAAACAATTTATGATAAAACTATTATTCAACAAATCGATTATCTGAACTCAGATAATTTCTACGATAGAATTTCCAAGGAAAAAATAATAAATAGAGGGAACTTTGTATCCACTTTTTATAATGAAAGCGGAAAAATCACACGAATAATTAATCAAAATTTGGAATCTAAAACAATCTCAGATCGTAGATATAACTCATTTGGTAAGATAAAAAATGAATTTCAAATACCCGCTCAGAATAATGAATTGGAATGTATAGATTATTGAGTATAAGAAAAAATGCTTTTATTATAAGTTATACTACTAAAGATAACAAAAAATATTTTAGTTCGAGTTGAAAATGTAAGTTTTTTTAGAGTGAGTGTGAGAGTGGGTTTTGAGAAGATCAGAGCGAGTGTGTCCGCTTTCGCTTCCACTCTCACTCTGATTTGTGATCCCAATGAGAGAAAATTCGAACTTTTTCTTGAATGATCGTCATCTAATTTTAGAGAAAATTTTAAAGCATACTACCATGTTATAACTCCTTCAATATAGCCATCAAATTTGGTCTTCTCTTGTAATTGAGTCTTATTTCATGCAATATTTGCATTGCCCTTTCAGGATTAAACCGGAATAATTCTTTCAGTGTATGAGCAATTGTGTAATAATAGGAATCTCCCGCAGATGGTAAATTCTTTTGAATTCGATTAACCATGAACTGTGTACTTTTTTCAAAAAAGATTTTACTATTACGACAGTAGAATTGAAATGCAAAATCATCCCAATGTTGAGTTTTTGTCGACAGGATTTTCTCCGCTTCCTCAATTCGATTTTCCTTTTCCAAAAATAAAATGTATTCGTTAAATCCTTTTTTTAGTACAATTCTTTCAAATTCATTTTGTTTTTCTGGTAGAAATGAAATCGCAAACTGCAAACTTTCTTTTGTTGGAAAATTCAAAACTAATAGATTTAATTTTTCAAATATTGGTTCATTGAGTTTATTTTTAATTGTGATCCATTTTTTTAAACTCTCTTTCTCAATTTTTGATATATCTATACGATTAAAATAATCTTCGAACAATAATTCAGCATCTTTTAATAAAAACTTTTCTTCCAAAATTCCAACATATTCTATTAGTAGCTCCTGACTATAAAGCGCATACATTTTTAATAGATCTTCCTTTTCCTCTTTATTCAAGTTGGCTTTAATGATTTCATAAATAGCTGGAACATAATTTGATAGTGTCTTCTTTTCAAACAAATACTGCTTTAAAATAGGTTCGTCATCCAGTGAAAAGAAATCAGTGTAAAATGTTCTTTGATTCCAAAGTCCGAGGTATTCAGTTTGTAAATCATCTAATTCTTCCATAACATATATTTTGTCAGCTGTTGGAATATTTTTAATAAAAGACACAACTAAATTAGACAATTGTTCTCCGCTGAAAGATTCATCATCATAATGATTATACAAGTACCCCTCATCTATCGCATGGTTTAATTTTTTCAATGTACCTGAAAGTAAATCGGTTATTTCCTTTATTACCATTTTCCAACCACCGTCAAAAATTTTGAAAATTGATACCAGACGCTCGTCCATCCAATGAATATCTGTTTCCCAATCGATTTCTTTGAATAATTTCTCTAATTCTTTTTTGGCTTTTGTCACTTTTGAAATTAAGTCCTCTTGTGACAAGGTCTTATTTTGTAATTTTTGAATCAGTTCGGTAGATTGGTTTTCAAGAACCAGTTGTATCAATTCCTGTTTAGCCAAGCCCTGTAGATAAGAGTTCAAATCAAAATGTACATGCTTTTGGACTTCTTCAAAATACCATTCTTCAAATTGAGAATGAATAATTACCGCCAATGCATGCTTACAAACACCATCATAGGGACAAGTACATTCAGAATAAATTTCCCCATTCTCATTGTACAAATCAACTTTATAATTCCGACTTCCTGAAATAATTGCTTTGACATGGTCATCGTGAATTACTTTTAGTTCTTTAATTTGGTTATTAAAAGAATAATAGTCAGCCCTTTCATAAAGCTTTCCAAATTTGAATTTCAATCGATCAGCTCCTTCAGAATTAAGAAAAGCTAACAATGATTTCTCTTCGGTTTGAATAATTGAATACATCTTTTTCCTATTTTATACATACAAATTTATTGCTCCAGAACGTAATCTATTTATGTTTTAGTAGTAATCCTTTTTTAGAAACTGTTTTGAATTTTTCATTTTATTCTGTTAAGCATTAATTTCATCATTGAAATTTGTATCATCGTTTCACTACTCTCATTTAGAAACTCATAATCTTTAGCTAATCTTCTGTAGCTTTCAAACCATGAAAAAGTTCGTTCAACAACCCATCTTTTAGGGATTACAACAAAACCTTTTTGGTCATCACTTCGGAGTACTATTTCAATTACCCAACCATAAACATTTTCAATTCGACTCACTCAATCCCCTCTATAACCACCGTCTGCAAAAACTTTTGATAATCTGTCGAAACGCCACTGTAATTTTTCTAATACACTTTCAGCTGCTTTACTATCATGAATATTAGCCGCATGCACTTTTACCGCTAATAACAAACCCATTGTATCAGTTACAATATGTTGTTTTCTACCTTTTGTTTTTTTACCACCATCTACACCTTTACATTCAGACCCTGAACGAGTTGTTTTTACCGAACGACTATCGATACAAGCAGCACTTGGACTTTCATTTTTTCCAGCCAGTTTTCTTATTACACCTCTCAATATGTCATGAATTTCTTCAATTAATCCAGTGTTTTTCCATAGGCGATAATAATAGTAAACACTATTCCATGGTGCAAAACTAACAGGCAACATACGCCATTGACAACCTGTTTTCACTAAATAAAACAGAGCATCCATAATATCTCTAAGATTATGTTTACGTTTTCTTTGGCTGTTGATAATCTTTTCCATAATTTCCCACTGATTTTCGGTAAGATTGGTTGAATAATATGCTTTTTTCTTCATGAGTTAATTTCGACGTTACTCATTAAAGATAAGTTTAAATAGCAATCAACTTACTGATTATCAATTATATGATTAACAAATTTAAGTGTAAAACTACTTGGTTTTATAAATTCAAAACAGTTTCTTAGTTCCCACAAGAAAAATTCAATTTAGATTCTTCAAATCTTATTAAGAAAATATCACTGTTGATTTAAGAAAGTAGGCAAAAGGTCGCAAACAGTTAATGAACGCGTTCGTTTTGGAATATTCGAAAACTAATCAACAATGAAATACTTAATCATGAACGAGCTGATAATGTAAAACAAATTGTCGGTAGGTTTCGACAATTAATAATAAATGAATTGTGAACGCACTGCGTTCACAATTGGAATTTTGATCTAGAAAGTATAAAGATGAATGAAATACAAAATAATCTAAAAAGTACTTGAAACATTAGAGAATTCTACTATTGAAGGTTTATTAAAATATCTTCTCTGATTGTAAATATGTGGGGAAATAAAAAAACTAGATAATTGATTAATAACTATCTAGCTTTATAACTTGGTGACCGCGACAGGATTCAAACCTGTAACCCTCAGAGCCGAAATCTGATGCGCTATTCAATTGCGCCACGCAGCCTTTTGTGAAGTGGTGCAAATAACTTTAGTTTCAATTATTCCACGGAGCCTTTATTTGATTACAAATGTAGCATTGCAAAAAGAAACAAACAAACATTAACTGAATTTAATGATTTATCTATTAATTAAAATATTTTTAGATTAACTTCGTTCTTTAACGCAAATACTTAAAATGAAATTAATTTTCCTTTTTTTCCTTTTAATTGCTTCAATATCCTTTGGGCAAGTGGGAACTGGTCAGTGGAGACAGCATATTCCTAATAAATATTGTATTGACGTTGTAGAATCTAATAACATAATTTATGCCGCATATGAAAATGGCATCTTAGAATATGATATTTCTGCAAGCGAAAAGAGTGTATGGGATAATGTAAATAGTTTATCAGATATTAAAATTTCGTGTCTTTCTAAAAGTGCATATGATAATTCGATTTTTGTCGGATACGTAAATGGAAATATTGATAAAATCAAGGATAATAAAGTTACGAATATTCCAGTAATTAAATTAGCACA
>CANGHX010000106.1 GCA_947453715.1 Flavobacteriales bacterium
AAACCACAAGAAGCAATTCGTTTGTTATACAAAGATGGTGATGTGCTTTACGTTGGAATTCACTCATTACACCGTATTTCTAAATTTACGGGTAAAGATGGTATTCCACCTAAAATGAACAAATTAGGTTCTCAAACGTGGACAACACTAAAAAACAAAACGAAAACGAAAATCAAGGAATTAGCCTTTGATTTAATTCAATTATATGCTAAACGTAAATCCCAACCTGGATTTGCTTTTGCACCTGATACTTACATGCAAAATGAGTTGGAAGCATCATTCATGTACGAAGACACTCCCGACCAGTTAAAAACAACGCAAGCCATCAAAGAAGATATGGAGTCTTCAACACCAATGGATCGTTTGATTTGTGGTGATGTAGGTTTTGGTAAAACAGAATTGGCTGTTCGAGCTGCTTTCAAAGCAGTTGCAGATAGTAAACAAGTTGCCGTTTTAGTTCCAACAACGATTCTATCGATGCAACATTATCGAAGTTTTGCAAAACGTTTGGAAGATTTTCCGTGTAAAGTCGATTATATCAACCGTTTTAAATCAGCAAAACAAACGACTGAAACGTTGAAGAAACTGGCTTCTGGCGAAATCGATATTTTAGTGGGTACGCACGCCATCGTTTCCGAAAAGGTAAAATTCAAAGATTTAGGGTTGATGATTATCGATGAGGAACAAAAATTTGGTGTTGCGGTAAAAGATAAATTAAAAACCATGCGTGCAACAGTTGATACCTTGACATTGACTGCTACGCCTATTCCAAGAACTTTACAGTTTTCGCTGATGGGAGCACGAGATTTGAGTTTAATCAATACTCCACCTCCGAATAGACAACCTGTTCTAACAGAGATTATTCAATTCAATGAAGAAACCATTCGTGATGCCGTTGCTTATGAAATCTCAAGAGGTGGACAAGTATTCTTCGTTCACAATCGCTTGGCGAATATCAAAGAAGTTTCGGGAATGTTACAACGCCTTTGTCCTGGTATTCGTGTTGCAATCGGTCACGGACAAATGGACGGAAAAGACTTAGAAAAAATAATGATGGATTTTATCAACCATGAATACGATGTTTTGTTGGCGACAACCATCATCGAATCTGGAATTGATATTTCCAACGCTAATACTATCATCATCAACGATGCACACAACTTTGGATTGAGTGATTTACACCAATTAAGAGGAAGAGTTGGTCGTTCCAACAAAAAAGGGTTCTGTTATTTAGTCGCACCAAAATTCTCGGTATTGACTTCCGAAGCAAGAAAACGTTTAGAAGCCTTGGTTCAATTCTCCGATTTAGGTGCAGGATTCAACATTGCCATGAAAGATTTAGACATTCGTGGAGCTGGTAACATGTTGGGCGGTGAACAAAGTGGGTTCATTTCTGAAATTGGGTTTGAGATGTATCAAAAAATCTTGAACGAAGCCATGGAAGAATTACGTGAAGAAGAATTCAAGACTCTATTTGAAGAAAGAAACACCGATTCGATGACTTCTTTCATTCGTGAATGCGTTTTAGAAACTGATTTAGAAGTTAGAATACCCGATGATTACGTCAACAACGTAGCCGAGCGTTTAAGTTTGTACCAAGAAATGGACAACTTAGCCAATGATGAAGCTTTGACAAAATTTACAGAATCATTAATTGACCGTTTTGGACCTTTACCAAAAGAAGTGAAAGAATTGATTTTATCTTTCAAATTACGTTGGATGGCACAAGAATTAGGATTGGAGAAATTAGTCTTAAAAGGCGGAAAAATGATTGGTTACTTTATTTCAAATCCTCAATCTGTTTATTATGAATCTCCTATTTTCACTGGAGTATTAAATTACATTCAACGTGGACCAAAAGATTGTAAAATGAGCGAAGCCAATGATAAATTAAGACTTATTTATGATAACGTTCAACATTTAAGAATGGCCTATGAGCGTTTGGAAGAAATTAAGTTGTTAGTGAATGTGGATTTAAATAAATAATTCCTATTTGAATTAATTAATTTTTAATTCTATTTGTTGAAATGAACTTTTTCACTAACTTAAAGTGAAAAAGAAGATTTTATGAATACAAATTCACCTAAAGAAACCACCAAATTAATTAATGAAATCAAAGGAATTATTAGCCTTTCAAGAGAAAATGCTATCCGTAAAGTTGATTCCGAACGAACTATGATGTATTGGAAAATTGGCCAGCGGATTTTTGAAGAAGAGCAAGCAGGAAAAGACAGAGCAGATTACGGAAAATACATTATAAAATTGTTAGCTGAAAAATTACAACCTGAATTTGGAAATGGATTTAGCATTAGACAATTAGAACGATATCGTCAGTTTTATAGAGTTTTTCCAATTGCGTCCGCAGTGCGGACGCAATTGAATTGGACACAATATAAACTTTTATTAAGCATTGAAAATGAAGATAAAAGAACTTTTTATATTGCTGAATCAGTAAAAAACAATTGGTCTTCACGTCAAATGGAACGACAGATTAATAGTCATTTATTTGAAAGATTATTAATGAGCAATGATAAAGAATCAGTTTTGGCAATAGCTCATAAAGAACAAAAACCTAAAGAAGGAAAAGAAATTATTAAAGATCCTATGATTTTGGAATTTTTAGGTTTGAAACAAGAAAGTTCTTATTATGAACAAGAATTAGAATCTGCTATCATTTCACATCTTCAAGATTTTCTTTTAGAATTAGGAAATGGATTTTCATTTGTAGCAAGGCAAAAAAGAATTCATATTGAGGGAGATGATTTTTTCATTGATTTAGTTTTTTACAATCGAATTCTAAAATGCTTTGTAATTATTGAAATTAAAACCGAAAAACTAACCCATTTACATTTAGGACAACTTCAAATGTATGTCAACTATTTTGATAGAGTTGAAAAATTTGAAGATGAAAATAAAACAATAGGAATTTTGTTATGTGCCGATAAAAATGATGCGGTTGTTAAATTTAGTCTACCCGAAAATTCAGAGAATATTATTGCAAGTAAATACCAACTTTATTTACCAACTGAAAAACAATTATTATCAGAACTTGAGAATGAATTGAATTCATTTATGAAGAAACTTTTATAATTAGGGATGTCAACTATAAATTACTTATCATTTACGATAATGTTCAACATTTAAGAATGGCTTACGAGCGTTTGGAGGAAATTAAGTTGATGATTAATGTTGTAAGTTGAATAGTAACTTTCAGCTCATAAACCCAAACTGTCGTTTCATAAATCAATTTCGAATACCACATAATATACATATACTTTCGTTTCAAAAATTCGATGTATATGAAAAAAACAATTACAATATTTAGTTTGCTAGTTACTGTATTCTCAACTTCTAAATCTTATGGTCAATATTCGACTGAACCAACTCAAAACACAAAAATTATTGGGTTAACAGGGTTTAATCACATAAATCCAAAAACTGTTTCAGATGGAAATGGTGGTGCTATTATCATTTGGGAAGATGATAGAAATGGGAATAAAGATATTTTCGCACAGAGAATTAATAAATACGGTTTCAAACAATGGTCAACTGATGGAATAGTAGTTTGTAATGCTTCAGGAGACCAATTAAATACTTCAATTATTTCAGATAATACAGGTGGTATTATTGTTGCTTGGTCGGATGATAGAGGTTCAAATACAGACGTTTATGCTCAAAGGATTGATAGTACTGGTTCAGTTTCATGGAATGCAAATGGTTTATTAATTGGAGGTGCAGCAGGGAATGATTTAAATCCAGCATTAATTTCCAATGCAAATGGAGAAGCAATAATTACTTGGATAAATAATGGATTAGGAAATTATGCTGTTTATGTGCAGAAAGTTAGCTCATTAGGGGTAAATCAATGGACGTCAAATGGGAATAAAATATCTAACGATAATTATAATTTAAATATGCCAAAAATATGTTCAGATGGTTCAAATGGAGCATTTGTAACTTGGTATCAAGATATGGGAACTTCCGATGTTTTTGTTAATAGAATTGATGCAAATGGTTCATTGGTATGGAATAATTATGGAGTAAATGTAACACCTTCATTTTCATCTTCTCAATCTTTACCTGAAATAATATCTGATGGAAATAATGGTGCTGTTATTGCATGGCAAGATTATAGGGATGGAACTGTAGATTATTATGCTCAAAAAATCGATGCTTTAGGTTCAAATGTTTGGACTTCTACTGGGTTGCCAATTTCGGTTATTGTTGGAAATGAAAATGATTTAACACTTCAAAAAGATAGAGTTAACGGCATTTTTTTCTCATGGACTGATAAACGTTTGAGTGGAAATGATAATATCTATGCTCAATATGTAAATGCAGCTGGAAATATTCAATGGACTACCAATGGAATTGCTGTTGCTTCTTCAAGTTCAAATGAGTACCGACCAAAAATGATTACGGATACATTAAATAATGTCATTATTACATGGTATGGAGATAATTTTGATTTATATGCATCTAAATTAAATAATTCGGGAGTTTCAATTTGGATGAATGTTCCTACAGTTTATACATCTGCTGTTGATATGCAAGTAAACCCTAGTATTACCTCAGATGGAAAAAATGGTGCGATTATCGTATGGGAAGATTATAGAAATACTACAACAGCTCAAGTTTATTTACAACAAATTTGTCAAGCAGGATATTTAGGAGCAATTATTCCAAGTTCACCAGATACAATTACTGGAAACATCGCAGTCAATGAAGGTTCAATAAACACTTACACAGTAACTCCAGTGGTAGGAGCTTATTTGTATACATGGTCTTTATCAAATGGTTTTACTGGAACTTCAACAACAAATTCAATTTCGGTAACAACTGGAGCAACAAGCGGTACTATTTCTGTTAGAGCGGAAAGTCCATGTGGATATTCAGAATTTACACATTTAAATATAACTGTAACTCCAACATCTGGAGGAACTTCAGGTATTGAAGAAAACTCAAATTCCTTTTATAAGATTTATCCGAATCCTACAAAAGGTATAATTTCAATTGATTTTGTATCAAATGAAAATTCAACTATTGAAGTTTACAGTATTATAGGCGAAAAAATTTACGAATCACCTGCTTCTTCGATGAACGAGAAGATTGATTTGAGCAACGAACGTAAAGGAATCTATTTTGTAAAAGTAAAAAATGGTGTATTGACTAAAACATCTAAAATAATTTTGGAATAAATTATCTTTTTTTATTCGATGAAGAGGGTGTCCAAAAAGGACATCCTTTGTTTTAAATGCACCATTTAAGGGATTATTAGAACATATAAGTTTCAAATTATATTAATTAACAACCTGTTATTTAGTTAGCTGAAAATTAACTTATATGACCTTTAATTACTTATATGGTTAAAATCAAAACTATAATTAATCTTTTTGGACAGCTCCTTTTTTCACATCATTTCCCATTCACCAGTAGAATAATCTTGAATAATGATTTCGTCTCCATCGATTTCTTCTTCTTGCATGATTTCCCAAATGCCTGACCATTTATTGAAAGTTCGATCAAAGGTCCCATTGTAAATAACATCATGTCCTTTTCGCGTTTGATCAATTAAGATTTTATCATTTTCATCAATTGAATAAGAAACAGGATACGTAATGACAAAATAAATTTTATCTCCGTCTATAAATCCTTTCACTTTCGGTAATTCAGGATGTAAATCTCTAAATTCATCATCGTAAGAAACACCTTCAAATTGATTGTCAGTTTTGGAAATATACAATTCAAAATTCACATCCTCTTCGAATCCATATTCTTCTGGATTGTAGGAAAATTTCCCTTTCCAAATTATCGATTCACTTGAAGATTCAGCCATTTTTTTGTCTTTTTATCAAAAATAGAGGATATTTGTGGAAGAATAAAATAATTGTAACAAATCATAACTTCAAAAGTTATTAAATAACTAATGTTTAGTTCATGAAAAAATATATTACTATTCTTATCTTACTATTCTTGTGCTCTCAATCATCTAAAGCACAAGATTCACTTTATGTAAAAGATTATTTAAAAGGCAATTATAAGATTTACCCGTATAAATATTTTCCGAATAATTTGAGTTATAGGTTTGAGAATTTTCAAAAATCATATTCTACGTTTGCATACATCGAAAATGAAACCGGTAAAATTGAAAAAAATCCAAATTACAAATATGATTCAACTCAGTATAGAAATATCTTCTTTTATGATTCATTATTTTTTTTAGATGAATTAAATTTTAGAATGGAAGAAAATATTCCACCATTTTTAGATTCTGTTTTAGATGGAAAATACGAGATGATATATGCCCCGATTCCATACAAAATAGGAGATACATTAAAATTTTTGAAAAATCGAATAGCAATCATTTTTGAAGTAAAAAATAATTTAATGAATGGTTCTTCATATTGGTTTGCACCAATAAAACAAAGACTCTATAAAAAAGGAAACTATCAAAATGGTAAAAAAGAAGGTGTTTGGTGGATGGAAAACCAAAAAGTGATTGCAAAAAACACTAAAATTTCATTTCTACAATCGTATATCACAGAATGTTCGTATTCAGAAAATATTAAAAATGGAATTGAGAAAAACATTACTTGTCCAATAAGCTATAATAGTAATTACAACACAACCATAATCTGGAATTGGAAAAATGATACTTTACAGCATTACAAACAATACTTTGATTCCATTCTTCTTATAGAAGGAAAATTTCAACAAAAAGAAGACGAATGGACTTTCTGGGATTGGAAAATAAAACCAACAGAATCGGAATTTCAAGCAAACAATTCCAACAAATATTTATTAGAACATTATTTAACTAATAATTACCAAAAACAAGGTAGAGGAACAATTATCCGTTCTCTATTTAAAATTTCAAAATTACCTTATGATTCTACTTATCTTGATTATGGCATTTTTGGAGAAAGTGAAAATCCATTATATAATATTGATAGTAATTTTGATTATGAGTTTTATTTTAATACTAATGAATGTGGGGCTCTCAATAACTTTTACAAAATGTATATTCCTTTAGAAGAGGAACAAAATTTTATATCATTAACAACTTACAATGGGAATGTATTAAATGATAATTATGAGGAAATTAATTATGATTATTGGTCTTATACAAATCAATACATTGAAGAAAGTAAAACATGTAATGAAATATTAAATAGCGATGGCTATCTATTTGCCTACAGTTCCTATGAACGATACTACCCAAATGGACAATTATTTTTCAAATTTAAATTAGACGAACAAGGAAATTTACCAATAGAAAATGACACTGTTTATTTTGAGTCAGGTAAACCGATGAACATAGTTCGTTTTGATTCTACTAAGCGTGAATACGAACAAATCATTTATGATGAAATTGGAACAATTGTCAAACATAAATTATACTTTGAAGATGGAAGCTTGAAGATTGATTCGTTGAATCTTGATACAATAGCATCAATAATTAAATTGAATGATTTAACTTATAATCTCATTAATTGGCCTAATTATGAATACAATATATTTTCAAATTATACAAAAGATGAATCTATTATATTAATCAATCAATTGTTTCAAACCAAAAAGATAAATAAAACGGTTATTAAAGACACAAATTTGCTTGTCTCATCTTTTTATAATGCCGAAACTTCTTATTTAATCAACTACTATTTTAACCCAAAAACATTAAATGGAAAAATCAACTATTCAGACAATCATTTTTTAACTTTTAGATATTTAAAAGACTCGATACATATTTCAGAAATCTTTAAAAAAGACTCTT
Source organism: Flavobacteriales bacterium (assembly GCA_947453715.1). Taxonomy (GTDB): domain Bacteria; phylum Bacteroidota; class Bacteroidia; order Flavobacteriales_D; family Crocinitomicaceae; genus CAIUKX01. The sequence continues at coordinate 7,778 of CANGHX010000106.1, forward strand.
TTGAAATAGCCTCAATAAATAAATTAAAAATTAATCAAATCAATACGAATGCTATTCAGTATTATTTAAATTTTAATAGTTTAGAACTATTAGTAAGAAAAGACAGAAGCTGTGAACTCAATTTAAGAATTAGAAATAAAAACAACCAACTAATTCCATTTTCAGGTATAGTTAAAATTGCCTTAGATAATAAGGCTCAACTAAATTATTCATCGGATACTTTTTCTATCAATTTAAAAAACAGGGAAGAATTTAAAGCGTTTAATCTGCCTGATTTTTTTGATTTTAATACTCATAAACTACTATTGAATTGTAAAAATGGAAAGGTTAAAAAAATAGAAATAGTTACTAAATCATCAGATGAACTTATATACGATAAAACATTGTTAAATAATACAGTAATAATTGAAAAATGGTACGTAAATAAAAAAATAATTAAAAAGGCTGAATCGAAAAATGGTTATTTAAATGGAATTCAATTTACTTTATCTGAATCAGGCGATACTTTATTTTTCGCAAACTATATCAATAAAAAATTAGACGGAAAATACATCAATCGAACAAATTATCAAACCTCAATTTTCAATTATAAAAACGATGAATTTATAGGAAAACAATGTACATTATCAGAAACAGGTGATACATTACTTTTTGCAAACTACATCAATAACAAATTGGAAGGAAAATATATTTATCGATTAAATAATCAAACCTCAGAATGTACATACAAAAATGGCGAATTAAACGGAGAGTTAAAAACATTTGATTCATCAAAAAAACTAATTAAGATTCAAAATTATTTACACAATAAACAAGAAGGCTTATCAATTTATTACGAAAGTCAATTTACGAAATATGAAAATTGGTCAAAAAATGAAACAAGTTGCCGTGTAGAAATCAAAGACACATTAAATAACTTTATTGAATCTTATTCCCTTGAAAATGAAAAATTGAGCGGTATATACATTAAATATTATCCAAATGGATCAATTTACAAAAAAGCTAAATTTTTAAACAATGAAATAATTGATACAGTTATTGTATATAATTCAGACCAATCGCTTCAAAAAATAATCTTTGTAGACAAAAAAAATAACACTATTCATATTCAAAACTTTGAAAACAACATAAAAATGAATGAGTTAGAGTTACTTCAAAAAAATTCTTATGTAGTAAAAAACGTTTTGTTTGATTTATTTGTTGAAAATACCAATCCTTATTTTTCAAAATATTACCCCAGAACAGATATGGTATCATATTTCTTTGCGAAGTATTTAGAATTTGAAGATTCAAAAATTAAGTTAAACGGTAATTTTTACATAAATATTTTCAAGAATGAGAAATTAAAAATAGGAACTTGGAAGTACTTTTCAAAAGAAGATACTTATTACACTCAAACTTTTCTAATAAATGAAGAGAATTTAAGATACTATTTTTCAGATCCTACTTATTATTACTACTATACAAATGAAAAACAGACAATCAAAGTTTCAATAGAAAATGGAAAAGATTCAATTGAATATAATACAAAAGAGATAATTACCCAATTTGATAAAAACGATCAAAAGACAATAGAAAAATACGTTATAGATAACCAACCCTTATACAATTGCGGTCAACAAGAAACGTATGAAATAAAAACCTATTATGTAGCATATGAAAAAGATTCCAGCATGCATTTACGAAAAGGTTGGATTAAAAATTATTATGAAAGTGGTGTTATTCAAAGTCAAGGAGAAAACAAGAACGGATTGCCAACAGGAATTTGGAAGTACTACAATGACAATGGCTCGTTAAGGGAAATTGGTCGCTATGAAAATGGAAAACGAGAAGGCCGCTGGTTAGCGGGTGATTTATCAAAAGTAGCCTATTTAGGAGATATTTGTTTAGACTTGGATAAACCTGAAAATGTTGCTTATCAAAAATTGCTCGAAAATCAATTGAAAATCGAAGAAGTTTATTTCAAAAATGGGGTGGAAATCCAACGAAATATATCAACCATTTTTAAATAATTAATTTTTTATTGTCTTTTTAAATGACTTTAGTTATCTCCTAATATCTAAATTCCCACTATCTTTGCGCTACAAAAAGACAATTTTAGTTACGAGATGAGTAAAGCAAAATATACAATCACAGCCGCACTTCCATACGCAAATGGACCATTACATTTAGGACACGTTGCAGGAGTTTATCTTCCAGCAGATATTTTCGTTCGTTTCTTGCGAATGAATCGTCACGATGTTGCCTTCATTTGTGGAAGTGATGAACACGGTGCTGCGATTACTTTACGTGCTAAAAAAGAAGGGATTACTCCTCAAGAAATTGTCGACAAATACAATAAACAAATCGGAGATTCATTCAAAGATTTCGATATTTCATTTGATATCTTTCACAGAACTTCATCTGAAATACATCATAAAACTTCTCAAGATTTCTTTTTGAAATTACACGAAAAAGGAAAATTCATCGAAGAAACTTCAGAACAATATTACGACGAAGAATATCAACAATTTTTAGCAGATCGTTACATTACAGGTGAATGTCCAAAGTGTCAAAACCCGAGTGCTTACGGTGATCAATGCGAAAAATGTGGATCGGATTTAAGTCCAACGGAATTGATTAATCCAAAATCTACGTTGAGCGGTAAAACACCTATTTTAAAATCTACTTCGCACTGGTATTTACCAATGGATCGCCACGAAGAGTGGTTACGTCCATGGATCAAAGAAGGAAT
>CANGHX010000107.1 GCA_947453715.1 Flavobacteriales bacterium
ACCATACCATCTTTCTCTTCGAAAATGACTGCTATTTCTCTTTTGTCTTCTAAGATGTAATCATATCGTTTGTGAAGTTCCAAAAAGGTATATTCTCCTTCGAAATCAAAACCGAAACTTTGATCTTTCGCTTCCATTCTCGTCATGAATTTTCCACCAACTCTCAAATCATTCGTTGCTTTTGGAGCATGCCAATCAGGACTTGCAAAATACCAATTCGTAATGTGTTCTGGTAATGTCATCGCATTCCAAACTTTTTCTAAAGTTGAGTTTATAGAAACTTGTACTGTAATTTTTTCTCCGCTCATTTTTATTCGTTTATCTATATTTTTCGGTTGCGTTTTTTAACGTTTCAATGTCCAATTTTTTCATTTGACGCATGGCAGTCATTCCTTCTGGATAGCGAATGTATTCTCCCAACGTCGAAGGAATTATTTGCCAAGTAATACCAAATTTATCAGTAATCCATCCGCACATTAATTCTTGTCCTTCCGCTAAAAATTGCTCCCAATAATAATCGATTTCAGTTTGATTATCGCATGAAACAAAAAATGAAATCGATGGATTAAAGGTATACATCGGACCAGCATTGATCGCTTGAAAATTTTGATTATTGATTTTGAACGAAGCTCCAAACACTTTTTTGTGTTCTCCTTCGCCCATACTTTGCAACGATTGGATTTCAAAATTTTTAAAAATTGATTTATAAAAATCCAAAGCTTGTTCTAAATTATCGTTGAACCACAAAAAAGGAGTGATTGAATTTGTTGCGTTTTCTTTTGTCATCTTTGTTTAGTTTAACCTTTTAATGTTTTTTGAATCTAATAGCTCTATAAATGATTTTAAATCAATTGAGGTTTTAAGAATTAAATGGCCTGGAATTGTTAAACCATTAATCGTTTGTATTAATTCGATATGATCTGAATGTTCTGTAAATCCTTTGATAGAATTCCATGACGTTGTGCTTTTTGTATGATTATTTTCAAATTGAATTCCCCATTCATCTATTTCATATCTATTTGAATTTAATTTTCGTATTTTAATATTAAGAAAGATTATTAAAACAATAATTAATATAAAAATGAAAATAAATAAAAACCCCTTGAATGATTCAAAACTTAAACCTGAAATAGCTAAAGATGGCAACAATTGCAAGAAAGCAAATAAAGTAAAAATTAAAAAAATGTATTTAAATTTTTTAATACTCAACATTACTTTAATTCCAAAAATAATAAGTGTTTTAGTTGGAACTAATTGACTGAATTTTAATTTATCCATTATAATTTATTTTTAGAATGAAGAAGATCAATAAAGGATTTTTGTTCATTTATGTTTGAAAATGCAAACTTTGAAATTAAAATAAATTTAAGTGAATTAATGTTAGTACTTAAAATATATGTATTTCTGACTTCAATTACATTAATTACATTTTGCCATTCAACATTATTCCCATTATTAATTTCAATATTTATTTCATTTAATTTTAAATTGGTTTGATTGAGTGCAATATTCTTAACTTTTTTATAAGGCACATAAAAATTGAGTATTAAAAAAACTATAATAATAAAAGGTGTTAAAACAGCAATTGAAGTGAAATACATTTGTGCTAAAATTGTAAATCCAATTACAGTAGAAAAATAAATAAAATAGTAAAACACTCTATTGATTAGGTATTTTTTGAGAATAATACTTGCAGTAAAAATATCTAACTTTTCAAGTTCTTGATTAATTATTAATTCCATTTTATATTATTTAAGAAAATTTCCTATTTTCAAATCAAATTGAGTTGTAATCTTAATATTTTCCTCATTACCATCACACAAGAAAACTTCAAAACCTGCTTCTTCAACCAAGCTGGCATCATCCGTAATCGCTTCGTGAAAAGGAATTGAATAAGCTTTTTCAATGATTTCTTTTTGAAATACTTGCGGCGTTTGAACATTTACATATTCACTTCGTTTTACGGCAATTGATTGGCCATTTTTCACTTGTCGAAGCGATTCTTTTAAAGGTAAAGTTGGAATAGCTGAACCTTTTTGTTTTGCTAATTCGATGGTTTTATGAATTGTTTCATTGCTTACAAAAGGTCGAACGCCATCGTGAATAGCAATAATATCATGTTTGCAAAAGGAGATCGCATTTTTTATTGAATCATAACGTTCAACGCCACCATCAACCAATTGATGATTAATTCTAAAATCATGTTTTTCAATCAATTCATTCCAAAAAGAAATCCAATCAGAAGGCAACGTCACGATAATTTGACAAGTTGCATCAAACTCGTAAAACCGTTGAATCGTTCGCATCAATATCGGCAATCCTTTAATTTCAATAAATTGCTTCGGTATTGAACTCCCCATTCGTTTACCAATTCCACCTGCTGTTATGATTACTGAGAACATTTTTTTTAGAGAAATTAGATATTTAGATATTAGACTTTTTTTGTCCTGCTGAGTAAGATTATTAAAGATTCATTTTTTAGTCCTGCTGAGTAGAAATTGTTAAAATTTCATTTTAACAATTTCGTACCGAAGTAGGACAAAAAAAAAGTTGTCAAACCGAAGTATGACAACTTATATATCTTATAAATCAGTAAATTATTTTAACTGATTAGGGTTTTTCTCCGCTTGATCATTAAAATTCTTTTGACGTCTTAACCAATAGAATAATCCAAAGAAACCTAAAACTATACAAGAATAGTTGAAGATATGCCCGATGTTATCATATAACAAGAAAATTGTGTTTTGACAAAAATCTCCTAATGCGTAAAATACTTTTGATGAACTCATGTTTCAAATTTTAATAGTACAAAGTAAATAAAAAAACAATTAGTATGTTTAAAAAAGTTAAATATTTTCGTTTTCTTTTCTAAATTTCTCAATTGCTTGTGTCAATTCGATGAAATCTTCCACAGATAATCGTTCAGGTCTAAGAGTCAAAAATGGATGTTCAAATGTCGGATCATTCACAACTGATTTAACAGAATTACGTATGGTTTTTCTTCGTTGGTTAAACGTTTGCTTTACCACCTGAATAAATAATTTTTCATCACATGGAAATGATTCACGATTGTTTCGCGTGCAACGAATAACTCCCGATTTCACTTTTGGCGGTGGATTGAAAACATGTTCATCCACTGTAAAACAATATTCTATATCATAAAACGCTTGTAATAAAACGCTCATTATACCATAGGTTTTAGAACCTGGTTTTTCCGCCACTCTTAATGCTACTTCTTTTTGAAACATCCCCATAATTTCTGGGATTTGGTTTCTATGATCTAAGCATTTAAAAAGAATTTGCGAAGAAATATTGTATGGAAAATTACCAACAACTGCATATGGTTCATTCCCAAAAATTGGAAACATATCCATTTTCAAGAAATCTCCTTCGATAATTTTACCTTCTAACTTTGGATAATGTTCTTTTAGATAAGCAATTGAATCACGATCTAAATCAATCACATGCAAATCAGAATCTTCTCTTTGCAATAAATATTCTGTGATGGCACCCATTCCTGGACCAATTTCTAGAACACGGTTACAACCGTTATGCCCTTTAAATTGTTGTGCGATTTTTAAACAAATATTTTTATCCGTCAAGAAATGTTGACCTAGATGTTTTTTTGCTCTAACGTGTTGGCTCATGCTTTTTTAAATTCTTCGATCACAGATAAAGTTGTGCGAAAAGCCGCAAATTTACCTCCGTAACGATTGGTGTGATCTGCTTGTAAAGCAGGTGCAAACTCTTCTTGATATTTATCGTAAAGTTCTTGAGATGGTGCTAAATACGTAATAGCAAATGTCAATCCCCCTTCTTCTTCTCCATGAACTCTCGAAATTCTACTTTCGATAAAACAACCTGTTTCTAAAACATCTGGAATATGAGAAGTTCTCATCCAATTCAACCAATCTTCATGTACATTCGGATCGATGCTTACTGTTACGTTATATAATACCATTTTAATATTTATTAAAGGTTGCCTTCGACTCCGCTCAATCAACTAAATAATAATGTTGGTTGAGCGGAGTCGAAACCAACTATTTGTCTAATACTTTCGGGATTCTGAAATAATCTGAATCTTTTTTAGGAGCATTTTTAAGTGCTTCCGTTTGTGTTAATGAAACCACAGGAACATCTTCACGAAGCACGTTTATTTCTTCACTCATAAAAATTAAAGGTTCAACATTATCTGTTGGAACTTCAGACAATTTATCCATGAATGAAATGATGTTATTCATATCTTCCTTGATAGCTACTTTTTTGTCTCCTTCAAATTTTAAACGAGCTAAATGAGCAATGTGATCAACGATTTCGTCTGTAATCTTCATCTTTAATTTTTAATTATTCTTCACAAAGATAAGAAGAAAGGTTCAAATCCTTATCTTTATCGCTATGACAAAAGAAACAAAAAATTGGATTTTACTAATTCTATTGGCTTGCGTTTGGGGAAGCTCATTTATTTTGATGAAACGAGGAATGTTTACTTCGGACCATCAAGCCATTTTTAATGACGGTCAAGTCGGTGCTTTAAGAATGTTTATTGCAGGATTAGTCCTACTTCCTTTTGCTGTAAATGCACTCAAACGAATTCAAACGTTCAAAGAATTTATTTGCTTAGCAATCGTTGGTTTTTGTGGGAATTTCTTTCCAGCCTTTTTGTTTACTTATGCAGAAACAGGCATTTCTTCTGGTTTTGCAGGGATGTTAAACAGCTTCACTCCTATTTTCACGATGATTATTGGATTTATTGTTTTCAAAAATAAACTCACGTTGATTCAATTTATAGGCTTAATCATTGGTTCGATTGGAATTGTATTATTGGTTCAAAACGCTGGGGTAGATTCAGCAGCAAGTCAATTGAAAGGAGATTGGAGACATGTAACAGCAATTGTATTAGCCACATTGTGTTACGCAATTAGTTTAAATACGATCAAATTTACACTACAAAAATTTCAAGCGATCGAAATTACTTCTTTAGCCTTTGGAATTGTCTTTATTCCATCTATCATCGCAGGTATTAAAACTCACACTATCACAACTGCATTATCAAACCAATTTGCAATGGAAGGACTAATATATATTACCCTTTTAAGTGTTTTTGGAACTGCCATTGCTGTAATCCTCTTCAATAAATTAATTTCTAATTCTTCCACTTTATTTGCAAGCAGTGTTACTTATTTTATTCCAATGGTAGCCGTTTTAATCGGAATGACAGTTGGTGAAAAAATCACTTTTGGTCAAATTGGGGCAATGTTCGTTATCTTGTTTGGTGTATTTATTGCTAATTATTGGTTGAATTTAAAGGCTAAATTATTTCCTAAAAACTAATTTTAATTAGCCGTTTTTAACCGTTAGAAACACTTACGCACTTTATTTCATTGAGATTTCATGATTTTAATGCATTAATTTGTAGGGATTTCAAAGAAAATATTCTTCTTGAAAGTCTTAAAATAAAACCCATTTCCTACATTTGTACTATGGATACTTTACAAAAATTAAAAGAGGATATCGCAGAAACAATTCGCCATTACAATGCTAAAGGATGGTCGCCTGCTACATCAACCAATTATTCATTTAAAAATGATTTAACTGCTGATTGCATTTATGTTTCTCGCTCTGGAGTTGATAAATCTCAATTTCATGCCTCTGATTTTATTACTGTAAACCATAAAGGTGAACCAATTGGTGCTTCTGTTGGACAAAAACCTTCAGCTGAAACTTTAATTCATTGTACACTTTATGAATTGTTTCCGGAAACACAAGTTATTTTGCATAGCCATTCCGTTTACCCTGTTGTTCTTTCTTCAAAACGTTCAAATTCTGTTGAATTTTCAGGATATGAAGTACAAAAAGGATTTGATGGCGAAACAACACATGACTCTACTGTAAGCATTCCCATTTTTGATAATACGCAAGACATGATTGATTTCTCAGAAACACTTCGAAATGAAGCTGAAAAAATCAAACAACATTCGTTTATCATGCGTAAACATGGTACTTATGCTTGGGGTAAAAATCTTTTTGAGGCGAAAAGACATTTGGAAACGTTAGAGTATTTGTGTCAATGTGAATTGGCTTCGCTTAACCAACAATAATGAATCTTTTTAAGTATATTTGATTACAACAAACCTTAGACAAATGAAAATAATTCTTGCATTTATATTCTTGATTCCATTTTTAAGTTTTGGTCAACATAAGTTGAAAAAGAAATACTGCGGAAATTATTCAGGCTCTATTCCAGCTTATAAAATGGAAGATGGAAAAACAATTGTTGAAGTCGATTCTGTTTCTATTCAAATTGAATTTCTAATTGATGGAACTGTTAATTATACGATTGGAAATACAAAAGATCAAGGAACATATAACGTTGAATTTACAGCTGATAGTTTCATGTTAATTTCAGCTAAATTAGAGAATCAAAAAGCGGAAGAAAAGGTTAAATTGTATCTAAAAGACAAACATTTAGAACGCGAAGGAATCTATCCGCAACCGGAAGGAAGATTGGTGAAATTGAAGGAATAGAATTGACTTCGACTGCGCTCAGTCTAAATTTTGAATTTTGGATTATGGATTGATTTTTAAATTTAATGATTAGACCTTTTATAGATTGTTGTTGTTTTGTCGCCTATTTTGATAGTATCATTTGATAGTATCAAAATTAATCATGAAAACAAAGAATTAATTTTATTTATTATCTACAGTCCTTTTATTCACTAATTGAAGCGAGTATCCTAATGCCCGCTGATAAACTTCAATTTTGTCGTTATTATTCAACGTTTCTGTATAAGAATTTGCTATTTGAAGAATCACTAAATCTGGATTATCGAACCAAATATAATGATGACAATTTTTAGCTATTACACCTTTACGATTTGGGTGGTTTTCTACAAATAACTCGTGACATTTTTTCCAATAAGCAATTTTATTATTCTCTTTAAATAAAGGAATTCCATTGACTAAATCTATAACTGGAATACTTTCTGGTATTGCTGTCTTTCCTAAAATAGCTACCGTTTCGTTTATAGTTGAAGCTAAATAAAAGAAGCCTAAACTTTTCTGCTTCAAATTTTTTATCTCTTTTTGATTGCTTTTGGCTTCGTTTAACAAGAAATCATTATTGTAATAGAAATTATGATTTACATCTATCAAAACCATAGCTATGACTCGTTCTGGATATTTAGCAGCATAAAGTGTTGATAGATAACCTCCATAGGAGTGTGATACAATCATAATCTGCTGATCAAATCCTAACATTTTTAATCCTAGTTCTAAATCATTCAAATTACTTAATATTCCATAATTAGAAAGGATTGTATCATTAGAGTTTAAGGTGCTTAAACCAAATCCAGCTCTATCATAGGTGATCAAGGTTGCCCCAGTAATTTTCGCAATTGGTTCTAAAATTGAATTCCAAATTGAACAATCATCTCCTGCACCTGATTCAAACAAAATTGGTGTTCCCTTTCCTTCAATAATTTTAAAATGAATTTGGTGATTTTCAATTGTCAGAAGCGTATCAATTGTTTGGCTTTTAGAGTAAAACGAAAAAATGAAGGCAGTAAATAAGAGTGTTAATTTCATTGGTTTAAATAATCAATTCAATTTATAGAGCTTATACTCAATCGTCTTTAATTTCACTTCTTTATATTCAGAAGGAATTTGAAAATCAGTACATTCAGACGGGCGAATCAATAAATATCGATGCTTATTATGAAAGTCATAATCTAAGCTGACTGATTTATAACGTTGGTAATACGAATGTAAGGCCCAATCTTCATTCATCACAGGACAAATGCTTATCGTACTATTTTTTGGAAGTTGATTAAAAATAACGCGCATGTCTTTTACTTTTACTTCGTCTTTTCCATATTTTGAAGTACTTAAAAAGGCTAATGCAATTCCAATTACTAAAAAACCTAAGCTTACATTTCGAAAACGTTTGTTTACTTTCGCTGTAAGTGTCAAACTATTTGTAAATGCTGTAAGTTGAGGCGAAACAAAATTCGCAACTGCAATAGCAAAAAATGGATAAGCTGTCAAAATATAAAAACCGCTTTGCTTCATACTCACCATAATAGGTAAAACAGCTGATAAACCTAATGCCAGAAAAGTAAATGAAGTCGCTCTTTGTTCTTTCGTTAATCTAAGTTCTACTCGTTTTTTGAAATAACTAAAATAGAAAATCAATGCGATGACAATTGGCAAAATCATTTCAGAAAACATACGCTTTACAATGAAAAAACGCGATTCAACCGTCACAATTGTTTCTAAACTTTTTACTACTTGAATTTGAAAATAATTCCATAAACTCAATTTAGCTTCTGGTGAAATAAACCAAACGATTGCAAGTGGAACTATTGAAAAGATCAAAAACAAAAGCGTATGTTTCACCATTTTGATAAAACTATATTTTCGTTCAAATAACCAACTGAAAAAGAAATAACTCAATGGGAAAAAGGCAACAAATCCTTTAGTTAAAAATCCAAATGACAACATTAAACCTGCTAAAATCAAATAATAATAAGGCTTTTTTGTTGTACTTTTTAACGCAAAATAAACTGAAAAAGTAGTGAAAATCACCAATGTGTTTTCAAGCAAATTATTGTTACACGACCAAAAAATAACTGGAACAAACATCCAAAATAGAATTGGACTCCATCTTGTACTTTTTTTAAATCCCAATTGAATCCATAACTTCATAATTCCAAATACAACCAACAAACAAGTTGTTAATGAATAGAATTTCTCTACAAATCGACTTGTACCAAAAAGTTTAAAATAAATGCTTTCTAAGCCCATCGCTAATGGAGGATGCTCATGGAATTCAGACATAAACGTATTGGTGAAATGTAAATTCCAAAATGTCCCTTTCCCTTCTGCTAAATTTTTGGCAATGGTTGCATAAATCAATCCATCCACAAACATTGTGTCAGCAAATAACGCTTGACTTGTGATAATCAAAAAAAGCGCAACTAAAAAATAGAAAAATGGACGAATATTTTGATTTTGCATTGGTTTATCTTGAAAAATGAGCATTTGTTTTCCAAACTTCGATGTACTGATTTGAATTGTGATGATTCATTTTTCTTAAAATCACATCTAAGGTACTTGGTGGACAAATCTTTACCAATTCCAATTTCGGATAGATTGCTTTGTATTCCGCTTTTCGCTTCGCCAATTGTTCCTCTCCAAAAAAGAAAATGTAATCATAATTTGCACCTTCGGCAACCAATGGAATTTGAGTTGGTTCAATTCTGTCTGTAAATTCACAATCCCAACTATTTGCATAAAACTGTGGCATCATAGAAGGTTTTGTTTCTGCTGATCCTTCCAACAAAATACGTTCTTCTTTGATGTTGTTTCCATATAAAGAATACATCGCTTCAACTCGTGACATTTTAGTATAGGTAAACGCCAAGAACAACATTAATGGAGTGTTTAATACCCAGAAAATAATCAATGAAGTATTCCATGTTTTATTCCAAAAAGATTTCTCTCTTAATTTTTCAAAACCAATCACTCCTAAAATGATGAAAAATGGTAATACAGAAAGTACAAATCGCTCTTGTCTATTTGGATAAAGCGTATGAAATAAAATAAAAGCAATTGTTGGAATAAATAAAAATGCTTGAGATTTCCATGTTCTAAAAAATCCTGTCATCAATAATAAGCCAAATGGAAATAACATCACCCCCATTAAGACAAGGAAATACATGAAGTAATTTGAATTAGGGAGGTATTGCGTTCCTTCATTCATGTTGTAAGTCGCGTAGCCAATAAATTCAGCAAAAGGATATCCCCAAACAATCGAATCGACAATTCCTTGAGTCGCTGAAAACATCAATACAACTCCTAAACAAAACCAAAAGAACGGCTTGAATTGCCATTTGAAAAAATAGTAAGCAGCGATTGCAATAGCAAAAATGGCGATTTGATAACGGAACGAAATTGCGACTCCAATTAACAAACCAGCATATAAAAAGTTAAGCTTTTTCTCTTCTTTAATGATCAACCAACATCCCCACATTAAGAAAGGTATTGACGCCATCTCCACTAAATTTCGAACGGATAAAAACGGCATTACCCAAGCAAAAGCCAAAAGCCAACCTACCAATAATGCATTTTTACGATTTGAAATTTTATCTGTGATTTTAATTCCAAAATATACAACTAACAATGATAATAATGCATGTGCTAATCGATTCAATAACATCAAGGTTTGAGGATCTGAAAAACCGATGACTCTACACGCTTTAAAAAACAAATAATTAATTCCAACATACGAAAAACTATGTCCTTGCGGCGAGCCTAATGATTGTTCGCTCCATGACAACCAACCACTGTTATCGATTCCTTCTGACCAAGAAGACGCAGTTTCGATAATCACAAAATGATCATCATGCATTCCATAACCTTTTGAAAAAATTGCCGCTAAAATCCGAATTGCTAACGCGAAAAACAGGATTGTTTTATAGGATTTAAAATCTATTTTTTGAAAGCTA